>NZ_QPTY01000029.1:30776-40292 GCF_005236045.1 Enterococcus sp. VV15 | reverse complement strand
GATTATCACTATCATTTTTTAATTCAGTTCATTCTGCTTCCTCGCTTGTTTAATCGCTTTTTCATTGCAATTAAATTAGTTTTTGATGAGTGATAATCATGTTATATTAGAATTAATTTAGAATATGATTAGTTTGCATGGCATTGCAACATTTTTAAATTTAATTAATTTTGTTATTTTAAATGTGTTTTTATGATCTGCTTTTTCTGATAGCTAATATTTTGTTATCGATTTCATTTGTATATGTTTGTTCATGCATTAATAAGTGTATATATTCATATTAAAAAGCATTTTTTGCATTTTTATTTAATAAATATGCAAAAAATGCTTTTTTTTTGAAATTTTCATGCTATAATAACTTCACTGCATAGAAAGTTTCGTATTAGGAGGAAATAAAATGAAAAAAATCACAGGTATCATTGTTACAGCTTTAGCTTTATTTGCTTTAGGAGCATGTGGAAGTAGTGGGGGTTCTTCTTCTAGCTATTCAGATAAATCAGACAATCAATTAGCAGCAATCAAAAAAAGTGGTGTCTTGAAAGTTGCGACATCTGCCGATTACGCACCATTTGAATTCCATACAATGGTGGATGGAAAAGATAAAATCGTTGGTTCTGATATCGATCTAGTCAATGAGATCGCTAAGGAATTAGGGGTCAAAGCTGAAGTTTCTGATATGAGTTTTAATACTGTACTTGCTTCATTGAAAGAAGGTAAATCGGATATTGCGATTTCTGCCATCTCTGCTACTGATGAAAGAAAAGAACAGTTTGACTTTACGGATAATTACTACAATCCACCACAAGTTGTTGTCATCAACAAAAAGAATAAAGATGCTTATACAAGTACTGATGCATTGAAAGACAAAAATGTCGGTGCCCAAAAAGGTTCGATCCAAGAAGATGTTGTAAAAACACAGATTGAGGGTTCTAAACTAGTAACGATCGATAAAGTGCCAAATATGGTAGTGGAAGTGAACCAAGGATCATTAGATGCGATGGTTGTAGAAAAGACGATTGCGGAATCATATATCGCTCAAAATCCTGATTTGACAATTGCTGATATTACGCTTAAACCATCTGCTGATGAAGCATTTGCGATTGCATTACCAAAAGGCAGCAGCGACTTGCAAAAAGAATTGAATACCATCATCAAAAAGTTGAACGATGAAGGAAAAGTCGAAGAATTTATTAAAAAGAACAATGAACTAGCTGAAAAAACAGCTGCAGAATAGAGGGTATAAAGCGTGAACTTTTCATTTTTAGATAAATATCTCCCGTACTTTGTTTCTGGTACGGGAATCACGATCATTATTTCGATTGTCACAGTTGTCCTAGGAACACTGATTGGTTTAGTCATGGCTTTGATGAAATTATCAAAAAACAAACCATTGAATTGGATAGCTAATATTTACATTGAAATATTACGGGGCACACCGATGCTTTTACAAATCATGATCGGTTTTCTGCTATTACAAGGTTTCTTTCCTTCAAAAAGTGTAGAACTAGGCGTGCTGACTGTAGATCTAGGAAGATTATTTCCGGGGATGATCGTATTGTCTTTGAACTCTGGAGCATACGTTGCTGAAATCATTCGTGGAGGCATCATGGCCATCAATTACGGACAGACAGAAGCATCTTATTCTTTAGGGCTACGTCCAGCACAGACGATGCGTTATGTGATTCTTCCACAGGCATTGAGGAACATCTTACCGCCATTAGGGAATGAATTTATTACATTGATCAAGGATTCCTCTTTGCTAACTGCGATTGGGATCAATGAATTGATGGGCGCAGCACAGATCGTCATTTCAAACTCATATATCCCTTTAGAGCCTTATTTCGTAGCAGCGGGCGTTTACTTCGTCATGACGTTCGTTACTTCTCGTTTATTGAATTTATGGGAGAAAAAACTTGGTAAAGGCTACCAGAGATAGGAGTAAAGCATGATGAGTGAAGCATTGATCAAAATCAGTCATTTAAATAAAAAATTTGGGGATAATGAGGTATTGAAAGACATATCTGCCAAAATCGTTCCAGGTGAAGTTGTCGTGATCTTAGGACCGTCTGGCTCAGGGAAAAGCACATTACTGAGATGTGTCAATCTATTAGAAGTACCAACTACAGGCAAGATCGAATTTGAAGGAGCAGATATCACCGATAAGAAAAATGATATTTTTAAGACTAGAGAAAAAATGGGCATGGTTTTTCAACAATTCAATCTTTTCCCTAATATGACAGTCTTGCAGAATATTACATTATCTCCAATAAAAGTAAAAAAATTATCAAAAGAAGCAGCAGAAAAGATTGCCAAAGACTTATTGGGAAAAGTCGGGCTTTCTGATAAGGCTGATGCATACCCACAATCTTTATCAGGTGGGCAGCAACAAAGAATCGCCATCGCACGAGCTTTGGCCATGCAACCAGATGTGATGCTTTTTGATGAGCCGACTTCTGCGCTTGATCCTGAAATGGTTGGTGAAGTACTAGAAGTGATGCAACAACTAGCAAAAGAAGGTATGACAATGGTGATCGTTACTCATGAAATGGGCTTTGCTAAAGAAGTGGGAGACCGGATCATTTTCATGGATGGCGGTGTCATAGTAGAAGAAGGCACACCAACTGAAGTATTTGAACATACAAGTAATCCTAGAACAGCGGACTTTTTATCCAAAGTCTTATAAAGCTAGAGAAATAGCTACGAATGGTCTTCTAGTCAAAGGGAGAGCAGTTCGTAGTTTTTACTTTTAGGTACATTTATTCCAAAACGATTCAGGTATAGAGGTAGTTTTTTTTTTACATTTGCAGTATAATATAGCGTTGAGGAGTACGTTTCGTGCTCCTTCATTTTTTGCAGATGAGGAGACAACATGTTTTCAAATTATAAACCAACATGGATGGTGGATGCCATCTACAAAATTACCCCTGCACAATTAAAAAAACTGGGGATCAAAGCTGTTTTAACTGATTTGGATAATACATTGATTGCTTGGAATAATCCAGATGGCACAGAAGAATTGCTCGATTGGATTTTAGAGATGAGAAATGCTGGTATCCCAGTTGTTGTAGTTTCAAATAACAACTCGGAGCGTGTTGCACGTGCTGTTGATAAGTTCGAACTGATGTATGTGGCAAGAGCCATGAAACCACTCGCACTAGGAATCAACAATGCAAAGAAAAAACTAAATCTTTCAGATGATGAATTAGTGATGGTCGGCGACCAAATCATGACAGATGTCAGAGGGGCGAATCGAGCGGGAATCCGTAGTATTTTAGTGAAGCCCATCATCGATACGGATAGCTGGAAAACACGATTCAATCGTTTTTGGGAACGTAAAATCATGGCCTATTTATTAGCACACAATCCTGATATGGGCTGGCGAGGTGGAATTGAATGAACGAAGAACTACAATGTATCGGCTGTGGAGCGGTGATCCAAACCGAGAATCCTGATGAGTTAGGATATACACCAAAAGCGGCATTAGAAAAGGGCTTAGCATCTGGCGAGGTCTATTGTCAACGATGCTTTCGCTTGAGACATTATAATGAGATCCAAGATGTATCCTTAACAGATGATGATTTCTTACGATTATTGAATGAACTAGGACAAAAAGACGCATTGATCGTCAATGTAATCGATATTTTTGATTTTAACGGTTCACTGATTCCAGGACTGCATCGCTTTGTGGGCAATAATCCAGTATTATTGGTTGGAAACAAAGTGGATATTTTACCAAAATCTTTGAAAAAACCCAAAATGATCCAATGGATGAAAGAACGAGCATTTGAAGCTGGCTTACGTCCTGTTGAGGTCCTATTGACTAGTGCCAAAAAAGCGAATGAAATGGAAATGTTGCTGGAAAAAATCGAAGAATACCGTGAAGGACGAGACGTCTATATCGTTGGTGTGACAAATGTTGGAAAATCAACGTTGATCAATCAGATCATCAAAAATACAGCAGGTGTCCAAGATGTTATCACGACTTCTCAGTTCCCCGGAACTACTTTAGATAAGATCGAGATCCCTTTGGATGATGGCCACTTTTTGGTTGATACTCCAGGAATCATCCATCGCCATCAAATGGCTCATTATTTAGGAAAAAAAGATTTAAGGATCATTGCGCCAACTAAGGAAATCAAACCTAAAGGCTATCAACTGAATGAAGGACAGACTCTTTTCTTAGGCGGATTAGCGAGATTTGATTTTATCAGCGGCGAACGTGGCTCTTTTATTGCTTATGTGTCGAATGATGTGAGTCTACATCGAACAAAATTGGAAAAAGCGGACGAATTCTATGAAAAACACGTAGGTGGTTTATTGCAACCGCCTCGTCCTGATGAAGTAGCAGCATTTCCAGAACTTGTCCGTTTTGAATTTTCTGTCAAAGAGAAAACGGATATCGTATTTGCTGGTTTAGGCTGGATCACTGTTACGCAACCTGCTGTCGTAGCGGGTTGGGCGCCTAAAGGGGTAAATGTAATGAAAAGAAAAGCATTGATTTAAGGAAGAAGGAACGATATGAGTCTAAGAGGAAAACAAAAACGTTTTTTACGTAGTAAAGCCCACCATTTACAACCAATCTTTCAAATAGGAAAAGGTGGAATCAATTCAGCAATGATGGTGCAGATTGCCGAAGCACTTGAAAAAAGAGAGTTGATCAAAGTTTCCTTATTGCAAAATACGGATGAGATTGCTGAGGATGTGGCAAAAATTTTAGAAGAAGAAGTAAGTTGTGAAGTTGTTCAGATCATCGGTCGGGTCCTTGTTTTATATAAACCTTCTTCCAAGGAAAAATATCAACGTATATCGAAAGAAGTTAGAGCAATTTAAGGAGTGACGATAATGAAATCGCAAGCGAAATCTTTTGTCCGTTCCCAAGTGTTTCCTCAAGCAATGCCACAAATTTTCGAGAAACGAAAGCAAGTAGGCATTCTTGGAGGAACGTTCAACCCTGTCCATCTTGCTCATTTAGTTATGGCGGATCAAGCAGGTAAAAATCTAGGTTTGGATGAAGTTTATTTGATGCCGTCTTATCAACCACCACATGTGGATGAAAAAAAGACCATCGATGCTTCCCATCGCTTAAAGATGCTTGAACTTGCGATAGCTGATAATCCCTTTTTAAAAATAGAAACGATTGAATTGACTCGAAAAGGTAAGAGCTATACGTATGATACCATGAAGGCATTGACTCAAAATAATCCAGAAACGGATTATTATTTTATTATCGGTGGCGACATGGTAGAATACTTACCTAAATGGTATAAAATCGATGAATTAGTCACAATGGTAAACTTTGTCGGGATTCAGCGTACCGGTTATACGATTGAGTCACCATATCCTGTCATCTGGGTAGATGTACCTGAAATCGATATTAGTTCAACGAAGATACGACAAAAAATCCAACAAGGTTGTTCTGTTCGTTATCTCGTTCCTGATAAAGTGATTGACTATATCCAGAAAGAAGGGTTATATCAAGATGAACTATAGTGAAGAATACACGGGTTATTCAAGAGAGATATTGATGCAAAAAATCCAGATGAGAATGAGTGAACGTCGGTTCAACCATGTCCTTGGTGTAGAAGAAATGGCAATCGCATTGGCAGAAAAATACGGCTGTTCTCCTGAAAAAGCGAGTATCGCTGCGCTGACCCACGATTACGCAAAAGAACGCCCAGATGATGAATTTATATTAGTGATCAAAAGAGATGGCTATGATACAGCATTACTGGACTATGGCAATGCGATCTGGCACGGTGTTGTGGGAGCTTCTTTTGTCGAAAGAGAGCTTGGTATTACAGACGAAGAAATCCTTCATGCCATACGTGTTCATACTACGGGAGCGGCAAAAATGTCTCTGCTGGATAAAATTATCTATGTGGCTGACTACATTGAACCCGGTCGTGTATTTCCTGGTGTGAAAGAAGCACGTGAACTTGCTTTGATCGATCTTGATGAAGCTGTAGCGTTTGAAACCAAGCATACATTGGCTCATCTCATTGAACAAGAACAACAAATTTATCCCAAAACAATTGAAACATATAATCGTTGGGTGGCTCAAAAATAACAGCTGCTCTATTAGGAGGAAATTATTATCAATAGCAAAGAACAATTACAGATCGCTGTCAAAGCAGCAGATTCAAAACGAGCAGAAGACATCATTGCCTTAGATGTTCGTGAAGTTTCTCTATTAGCGGATTATTTCATGATCTGCTCTGCAAATAGCGAACGTCAAATCAATGCCATTACAGAAGAAATCCTTGATAAGGAAGAAGAAAGCAATTACGAAGTAAGAAGAGTTGAAGGAAAAGAAGGCGGAAAATGGATATTGATCGATCTTGGAGACGTCATTGTCCATGTTTTCCATGCACCCGAAAGAAGTTTTTATAATTTAGAAAAATTGTGGTCTGATGCACCATTAGTCGACCTAACTGATTGGTTAGATTAATATGGCTTATGAAACATTTGCTTTTGTTTATGACGAAGTAATGGATGAAACACTGTATCAGCAATGGCTAGATTTTTCGAAACGCCATTTACCTAAAGATACCCAAAATATTTTGGAGTTAGCTTGTGGAACAGGCGCTTTAGCTGTGGCATTTGCCAAAGATGGTTACCATGTGACTGGTTTGGACCTATCGGAAGAAATGCTGATGATCGCTAGTCAACGAGCCTATGAAGAAGAAGCTTCTATCCAGTTTGTAGAAGGGAACATGCTTGATTTATCTGAGATGGGCCAGTATCAGGCTATTACTTGTTTTTCTGACTCTCTGTGTTATATGAAGAATGAACAGGAAGTGCAACAAGTGTTCGATGAAGTCTACCAAGCGTTAGAAGACGAAGGAAGATTTTTATTTGATGTCCATTCCATTTACCAAGTCGATACAGTTTTCCCAGAATATAGCTACCATTATCAAAATGATCGCTTTGCTTTCTTATGGGATAGTTACCCAGGAAAAGAAAAACACAGTATCGAACATTTCTTGACATTTTTTGTAGAAGACCCACAAGGATCAGGCACATTCATTCGTGAGGATGAGTTGCACCAAGAGCAAACATATTCTTTAGATAATTATTTGAGAATGCTAGAAAACAGCGGTTTTTCTAAAGTAGAAGCATATGCTGATTTTACGGATGACGAACCATCTGAAGAGACAAAAAGACTATTTTTTGTTGCATATAAAGAATAGAAGTCATAGAAGAAGCCCCGAGCTTCACTAAATGAGTCGGACAATCAGAAAGACTTTATCGTTTTCTGATGGTTCGGCTTACTTTTCGATTTTTCTAGATTAGGAGTATACGGGTACACAATGATTTGAGTGTAATCATTTGTAGTTATTTTAAACGAGGTGGGTGAAAGATGAAAGCTTGCGGTATTATCGTAGAGTACAATCCATTCCATAATGGTCATCGCTATCATGCAGATATGGCGAGAAAACAGACAGGAGCTGATGTTGTTATCGCAGTCATGAGCGGTAATTTTTTACAGCGAGGAGAGCCAGCCATCTTAGATAAATGGGCGAGGGCGAATGCAGCTCTTGCCAATGGCATTGATCTAGTGATCGAACTCCCGATAGAATGGTCAGTTCAATCAGCAGATTACTTTGCCAGGGGTGCAGTTCGATTATTACAGAAGATTGGCTGTGATTATTTATGCTTTGGTACAGAAGGAGAGCAATTGTTTGATTATCAAGTATTTGGATCATTTGTTCAGGAAAACCAAAAGAGAATAGATCAAGCATTCTTGAAATTAGTGGATCAAACCATGAGCTATCCACAAAAAATGACAGAAGTATTCAATCGACTCTACCCTGAAATGAATTTAGATTTTTCGTCACCCAATCATATTTTAGGCTTGAGTTATGCGAAAGAAAACGCCTGTTATGATCTCCCCATGCAGTTAGTACCGATTGCTCGAAAGAATGCGGGATATCATGATCAAGAATTGCCAGAACAGCAAATTGCTAGTGCGACGGCCATTCGAAAAGCGTTGAGAGAAAAAATAGCAATCGATCATTATGTACCAATTGAAACAGCCAAAATTTTTCAGTCTGTCTCGATGCAGACGTGGGAAACTTATTGGCCACTACTCCGTTATCGACTATTGTCTTCAGAAACAGAAGAATTACAAACAATTTATCAAATGACAGAGGGAATCGAAGCACGACTGATAAAAGCGGCGAAAGAAGCGACGACTTTTGCTGATTTTATTGATTTGGTCAAAACGAAGCGCTATACGTGGACGAGGTTGCAACGTTTAGCTTGTTATACACTGCTAAATGTCAAAACGGAAGAAATAAAAAGGCAACAAGCACATCTGTATCTAAATATATTGGGTTCGACAAAAAAAGGACGAGTATTTTTGAAAGAAAAACGAACGCTCCCGCTGTTTGCAAAAATAGGCAAACAGGAAGCACAGGTTGCACATCTTTTAATACGGAGTGATCAAATTTACCAGTTAGCGCCAGGTGTTCAGGAACAAAATTTTGGTAGAAGACCCTATATCTATGAATAAAAAAATAGGAAATAGAAAAAATACTTCACAGAAATAGAAAACACAAGTATAATGGAACAGGACATTTTGTGTAACACACAACGATAAAAGAACGATTAAACTAGAAAGCGAAGTGAGAATATGGGACGTAAATGGGCAAACATCGTAGCGAAAAAAACAGCTAAAGATGCAAATAACAGCCGAGTTTATGCAAAATTTGGGATCGAAATCTATGCGGCAGCAAAATCAGGTGACCCTGACCCTCATGCCAATCAAAAACTACGTTTCGTCATTGAACGCGCTAAAACTTACAACGTACCTAAACATATCATCGATCGTGCAATTGAAAAAGCCAAAGGTGCAGGCGATGAAACATACTCTGAACTACGCTATGAAGGGTTTGGCCCAAGTGGTTCAATGGTCATTGTCGACACATTGACAAATAATGTGAACCGTACAGCAGCTGACGTACGTGCTGCTTTTGGTAAAAATGGCGGTAACATGGGCGTTTCAGGGGCAGTTTCCTACATGTTCGACAACACAGCGATCTTTGGATTTGCGGGTGAAGATGCGGATGAAATCCTTGAATACCTAATGGATAAAGACATTGATGTACGTGATGTGATGGAAGAAGATGGCCAAATCATCGTTTACGGTGAAGTAGCAGATTTCCATGGTATCCAAGAGGCCTTAAAAGAAAAAGGAATCTCTGATTTTTCAATTGCAGAAATCCAAATGATCCCCCAAAATGAAGTAACATTATCTCCAGAAGATCAAGAGACATTTGAAAAAATGATCGATGCGTTGGAAGATCTTGAAGATGTGCAACATGTCTTCCATAATGTAGCTTTAGAAGATTAAGCATACAATAGGTCGAGACAAAAGTCGTTTTGGTTTGAGAAATTGGAGAGAAAAACGAACAATACGCTTTTTGTATTGCTCGTTTTTTTTTTTTTTTTTTTTTTACATTTAGGAAAAAAGGTGAATTTTGGGGGGAGTTTTTTCGAGGGGGGGGGCAAAAA
>NZ_QPTY01000029.1:0-30766 GCF_005236045.1 Enterococcus sp. VV15 | reverse complement strand
TAATTTTAATCATATAATTTTTGTATAAAAAATTTTTTTTTTTTTTTTAAATTTTATTTAAAAAATAAAAATACGCTTTTTTTTTTGGTGGTTTTTTTTTTTTTTTTTTTTGACATTTCCGAAAAAACCTGACTTTTGGGCGCCATTTATTCGAGCGTCCGTGCCAAAACTGACTTTTAGATTTGGGCCACATTCTTTTTTTATGTAAAAGAGCAGATGTGACGTTTAAAAAAATGAAATACGTAAGAATAAAAGAGAAGTCTTATATTTTTGCTCAAGGAGGAGCGAACATATATTACAACGCAACTTTCTGTCGTAATTTCGTATGATTTATTTTCTATTCTTTTTAGTCCTGTGTTATTATTATGTTATAAGTATTATTTGAAAAAATGATACATAGTAATGTGGATGTAGGCGGGGAAGAGTATGGAAGCAAAAATTAGTTTAGAGCCTTTTGAACGTATTTTAAGCGGTTACCAGAAAATCGAAGAACTAGCTGTGAATGTAGCAGATTGTTCGAAATTGGCACAGAAATATGCACGTTATGGGGTAGAAGGCTACTGCTTAGGGAACTATGTCGGAACTGGGTATCTCAATCGTTATCTAGAGTGTATGGTGGATCGTGCACCCATGTTGATATACAAAAGAAATTATTTGATTCCTCTGCTTTTTCGACGTTCAGATTCTGCTTATCAATTATTTGAAGAGGATTATCGAATGGAAGCTTTTTTTCGGTTATTGGAATGGAGCCTTAAACATCAACCGGGGAAAATCTTGATCGAAAAAAATGAAAAGTATGATTTAAAAAAAGCAAAGGTGATCGATAGTGCCTATCTAGCTTTTAGAGTATCAGAGATTCTTGACAGTGGCGGTTACCCCCTCAGTAATTTTCAGACGCTTGAGCAATTCATCGAATGGAATCGAATTTATCGCTTGATTGATAATGGTGGAATTGGTCGTCATAGTAAGCTGTTTGATCCAGAATATCCTGAAAACATGGAAGAGTTGCGAATGATCATCTCTTTAGTTAAATTAAAATATCCGGACACCGAACTCATGGTTTGATTTCTGTGCTCCTAAAAAACAAATAGAGGCGGTAACAGAAATATTTATTTTCAAAAGAATATTTCCGTTATCGCAGTTTATTTGTATTTAGAGCGTGAAACAAAAGGACTTCTTACTTTTGTTCCATGCTCTTCGTCTATTCTACTTATAAGTCTATTTTAGTGTAAAGCGCAGAGGGCATCGTTTCAATCAGTGGGCTAGTTTCAGATGTCATCACATTCAATTCATGCATTGCGCGGGTACACATCGTATAAAGGACTAACTTATCTTGACTTGAGAAAAAGTTTTCTTGATCGATATTCCAGAGATATACACGATCGAATTCTAATCCTTTTGCTAAGAAAGCAGGCAATAAAACGATTTGTCGTTTCATGAAGTCTGTTTCATTTGAGATCAATTGGATCTTTTCTTTTAGGACACTCGGTAGTTGCTCATAGAGCTGTTCGCATTCGGCTTGCGTTTTTCCAATGATCGCCGTTCGCCAATAACGTGTTTTTTCTTGTGCTTGCTCAAGTGAGTCAGACAGCCAATTTAAGCGAGCCTCTAAGGAAGTGCCGTCCACAATGACTGGGAGCTCTCCTTTGCGAGCAGTTGTTTCCACATGGTCTTCTTTTGACAAAAAGTGATTAGCAAAATCAGTGATTTCTTTTGTCGAACGGTAACTCGTCGTTAATTGGAAATGAGTGACTTCCTGCTCTTTAAATAATTGATCAAGTGAACCTGTAATCGTTTCATTACCAAAAACATTTTGATTCAAATCACCACAAAATGTTAAATTCGCTTTCGGATAAACCGCCTGTAAAAGAGCCACCTGTGCAGGAGCGAAATCTTGCATTTCATCAATGAAGATATAGCGTGCTTTTTGTGTGGCGGAGACTGGATACACTTTGCGCATCAACAAGAAGAATAAGACAGCATCTTCTTGCTGCAAGTAACGTTGACGTAGATTTTCTTTTAGACGCATTGCATGTTCTTGCCACATTTGTGGACTGATGTGATTCTTTGCCAAAACTATTTCTGGAATTGTTTGGATAAAATGTAGGTATTGTTTCGTAATATTGACGAATTGATAATTCATGATTCCGCGATAGATACGGCGGAATCGTTTTTTGACGATTTGATTTGCTAGTTTTTTACGTAAAGAGCGCTCTTTTTGCTCGGTGTATTCTAGATTAGGATCAGTCGCATATAACTCTTGTAATTGTTCTTCTGCCAGATCTTTGACCCATTGTTGACGGGTTTCGTCTTTTTGTAATCCACCCAATTTTTTTAGTAATTTTGTTTGTAAGAGCGAAATACGTTGATGTAATGGTAACAGTTCATTGGTTTCTTGATACCAGGTGCGGATCGATTCTTTTGACAGAATGGTGCGTCCATTGATTTTCATATCACGAAACAGAGGACCGTAATTTGTGATCGTTTCGATATACGCATCAATGTGATCAATCAACGTCAAACCGCTTTTTAACGTTTTGACTGGATCTTTGTCACCAGATAAAAATCCAGCTTCCTGCTGATCTTCTTCCAATAAAGTGAACTCAGGGACTAATTGGTCTAAATAGCTTTTGAATGTTTGCGTAGGAACGCCGCTTTCACCTAAAGAAGGCAAGACGGTCGAGATATAATCTGAAAAAAGATGGTTTGGTGAAAACAATAGCACATTTTCAGCTTCAAGCCATTTTCGATTATGGTAAAGTAAAAAAGCAATGCGCTGTAGTAAAGCAGATGTTTTCCCGCTACCGGCGATACCTTCGATCAACATGACTTTGCTTTGTGTATCACGAATGATGGCATTTTGTGCTTTTTGGATGGTGGAAACGATATTTTTCATATGCGCGCTTGATGCATCATCTAAAATCTCTAGTAAGAAATCATCATTAATCACTTCAGAGGTATCGACCATCGAAACGATTTTCCCATCTACGATCTTGAATTGGCGTTTCAATAATAAATCAACATTGATCTTTTCAGTATCGGTTTCATAAAAGGCAGGGCCGATTTCTCCTTCATAATAAAGGTTTGCGATAGGCGCACGCCAATCGATCACGATCGTTTCTTCTGTAAGATCTCGTAATGAAGCAATCCCTAAATATAGGGTTTCAGCTTCACTTTCTTCTTTAAAGTCAATACGTGCAAAATAAGGGTTCTCTTTCATTACCGCTAGGGTTTGCAGACGTTTTTGCTGTGCTTCGAGTGTATGGTATTTTAAAAGTAGTTCTTGCTCGTGTTGGCGGTATTCAACAGCTGACTCATAAAAAGATTCATTTGAACCGGCACGGATCTTATGGATAGCAGTCTCTTTCGTGGAATCATTCATTTCCTGTGTGAGCGTTTGTTGTTTATTGTCCAGCAGCTTTTGTTCAAGTTGGATCAAGTGAGTCGTTTCATCCACATGCTGTTGTTCTAGTTGTCTTTCATTCATTTCTTTATGTGCTCCTTCCGCCGTAAATAACGAATTAAAAGTATAGCACAAAAGCTGAAAAAAAGGTACCTTTGTCCATTGATTAGAAGAAGTTGTTTTTGATAATAGGGGATGAGAGTGATAGTTATTTTCATTTAAGAATAAATAATTCACAAAGTTATGAGGAATCGGTATTCTATACTCTATAGAGGAGTGAGAACATGGCACATTTTAAGAAATTTTTATTAACTGTTTTTATAGGTATTATTGCGCTGATCAGTGAATTTATTTTTAAACAACCGCAGATTGCCTATCTTATCATTGCAGTCACTGGAGGCTTTTTAGCATTTTTTATGTTTCTTGAAATGATAAAAACCCTACGTTCTGGCAAATACGGTGTCGACATCTTAGCAATTACAGCAATTGTCGCCACGTTGATCGTAAGGGAATATTGGGCAAGTCTGATGATCTTAGTCATGCTGACTGGTGGAGATAGCTTGGAAGACTATGCCAATAAAAAGGCAAGTAAAGAACTACAATCTTTATTAGATCGTACTCCTCGCACAGCTCATAAACTGGAAGATGGAAAACTAAAAGAGATTGCTGTTGATTCGATCGAAATCAATGACATTATCGTAGTCAAGCCAGGAGAAATCGTTCCGGCAGATGGAAGAGTAGTAAAAGGAGAATCTCAATTTGACGAATCTTCACTGACTGGTGAGGCGAAACCAATCACTAAAGTCGTCGGCGATGAATTGATGTCTGGATCAGTCAATGGGAATGACTCGATCCAGATGCAGATCGAAAAAAGAGCAGCTGACAGTCAGTATCAACTGATCATAAAATTAGTGGAAGAATCAAAAGAAAAACCGGCTCACTTTGTTCGATTGGCAGACCGCTATGCAGTTCCGTTTACACTGATAGCCTATTTGATTGGTGGGATATCATGGTGGTTAAGCAAAGATCCGTTGCGTTTTGCAGAGGTGTTAGTTGTAGCCTCCCCTTGTCCATTGATCTTAGCAGCACCAATTGCTCTAGTCGCAGGAATGAGCCGTTCTAGTAAAAATGGGATAGTTGTGAAGACTGGGACGACTATTGAAAAGTTAGCACGTACCAAAACAGTTGCTTTTGATAAAACGGGGACGATCACAAAAGGCTTCCTTGAAGTCGCTGAGATCCACCCAGAGCCAACCATTACAGAAGATGATTTGTTGATCTACGCTGCAAGTGCCGAGCAGGAATCAGGTCATATTTTGGCGCGCTCCTTACTAAAAAAGGTGCCTCACGATCAATTGTTAGCTGTAAGTGATTTGAAGGAAATCACAGGTCAAGGGATACAAGCGATTGTAGCCGATCATCAAGTGAAAATCGGGAGAGCTTCATTTATTGGCACCAATGAAGTTCAGACAACGAAAACAGCGATCTATGTTGCTATTGACGGTCAATTTGCAGGCACGATCCTTTTTTCAGATACCCTTCGTCCAGAAGCAAAAGAGACGATTCAAGAATTAAAGAAACTTGGTATTTCCGATCTTATGATGATCACAGGAGATGGGCAGGCGATCGCTGAATCAATCGCAGCAGAAGTAGGTCTGACATCTATCCATGCACGTTGTTTGCCACAAGACAAGCTGAAGATCTTGGAACAAATCCCTGAAAAAGATCGGCCCGTTACGATGGTGGGAGATGGCGTCAATGATGCACCTGCTCTTGCCATCGCAGATGTTGGGGTAGCAATGGGTGCCCATGGATCGACAGCTGCTAGTGAAAGTGCTGACGCAGTCATATTGAAAGATGATCTAACGAAAGTCACGACAGCAGTGATGATTTCGAAAAGAACGATGCAGGTTGCCAAGCAATCGGTATTGATCGGTATCTTTATCTGTGTCTTTTTGATGCTCGTTGCAAGTATGGGTGTGATCCCAGCTTTATTTGGTGCAGTACTCCAAGAAGTGGTCGATACAGTATCGATCCTCAGTGCATTAAGAGCGAGAAGTGACAGGTGAAGTGATAGATAAAGTATAGAAAATTCTTTTCACTTCCTTTGTTTTGCGGTATTATCAAGTGGTAGAAAATCTGTTTCAAACAAAGATACAGTTTCAAGACCAATCATAAGGGAGACGATACAATGCCATTCGTACACGTAGAATTAGTAGAAGGACGTAGTCCAGAACAACTTGAAAATATGATGAAAGATATCACGGAAGCAGTCCACAAAAATACGCAAGCGCCAAAAGAGCACATCCATGTCATCATCAATGAAATGAAAAAAGGAACATATGGCGTAAATGGTGAATGGAAAAAATAAGTCATGTACTTACTTGATTTTTCTTTTTATTAGTGGTTAAATAAACACATAGTTGATTGATGAGAAAGCCAACTGAATTTGAGAGTCTTCGATAAGAGAGGAAAAGCTAGGCTGAAACTTTTCCAGAAGAAAACCAAAGGATGACCACTTTCGAAACCTTTGTCGAAACAGAGGCGGTCGTACCGTTATAACGCTTAAGGAACGTATTGACGTTCGAAATTAGGTGGAACCACGAATCTTTCGTCCTAGTATCTTGTTTATGAGATGCTAGGATTTTTTTGTTGGAGTTCTCGATCAATCAAAAATCTAAGGGAGGCTATTTATTATGATAAAGATCACTTTTCCAGATGGCGCAGTCAAAGAATTTGAGACTGGCAGTACTACTGCTGAAATCGCCGAAAGTATTTCAAAAAGTTTAGCTAAAAAAGCTTTAGCTGGTAAAGTCAACGGACAGTTGGTTGACTTGAATCGCGGGATTGAAGAAGATGCAACAATCGAGATCGTTACACCAGACCACGAAGATGCACTATCTTTAGTCCGTCACTCTGCAGCACATTTGATGGCTCAAGCAATGCGTCGATTATATCCAAATATTCATTTTGGTGTAGGACCTGCAATCGATTCAGGCTTTTATTACGACACAGACAACGGAGAAAACCAAATCAGTGTAGAAGATCTTCCAGCAATCGAAGCAGAAATGATGAAGATCGTGAAAGAAAATCTACCTATCGAACGACGTGTCCTTTCAAAACAAGAAGCGTTGGATATTTTTGCAAGTGACCCTTACAAAGTTGAATTGATCAGTGAATTACCAGAAGATGAAGTAATCACTGCATACCAACAAGGTGAATTCATCGACCTATGCCGTGGACCACATGTTCCTTCAACTGGACGTATCCAAGTATTCAAATTATTATCAGTTGCTGGTGCATATTGGCGCGGAAATTCAAATAATCACATGATGCAACGTGTGTATGGAACAGCATTCTTTGATAAAAAAGAACTAAAAGAATTCATCCGCCTTCGTGAAGAAGCAAAAGAAAGAGATCACCGTAAACTAGGAAAAGAATTAGATTTATTCATGGTTTCGCCAGAAGTAGGATCAGGCTTACCTTTCTGGTTGCCAAAAGGCGCAACGATCCGCCGTACGATCGAACGTTATATCGTTGATAAAGAAGTCAGCTTAGGCTATCAACACGTCTACACACCGATCATGGGGGATGTAGAACTGTATAAGACATCTGGACACTGGGATCATTACCAAGAAGATATGTTCCCACCAATGGATATGGGTGACGGTGAAATGCTCGTTCTTCGCCCGATGAATTGCCCTCACCACATGATGGTATACAAAAACGCGATCCATTCCTATCGTGAATTACCAATTCGTATCGCTGAACTTGGAATGATGCACCGTTATGAAAAATCAGGTGCTTTGTCAGGCTTGCAACGTGTCCGTGAAATGACGTTGAATGATGGGCATACATTTGTAAGACCAGATCAAATCAAAGACGAATTCAAACGTACGCTTGAGTTGATGGTTGCTGTTTATGCAGACTTCAATATTACAGACTACCGTTTCCGTTTGAGTTACCGTGACCCAAATAATACACACAAATATTTTGATGACGATGCAATGTGGGAAAAAGCACAAGTAATGCTTAAAGCCGCAATGGACGAATTAGAACTTGATTATTTTGAAGCAGAAGGAGAAGCTGCTTTCTACGGACCAAAACTAGATGTTCAGGTCAAAACAGCACTAGGTACAGAAGAAACATTATCAACGATCCAATTAGACTTCTTGTTGCCTGAACGTTTTGAATTGACTTACGTAGGAGAAGATGGTGAAAATACACATCGTCCAGTGGTTATCCACCGAGGAATCGTTTCAACGATGGAACGTTTTGTTGCTTATTTAACAGAAGTATACAAAGGAGCTTTCCCAACTTGGTTGGCACCGATCCAAGCAACGATCATTCCTGTTTCAGTTGATGCACACAGTGACTACGCTTATGAAATCAAAGAACGCCTTCAAATGAAAGGCTTGCGAGTAGAAGTAGACGACCGTAATGAAAAAATGGGGTATAAGATTCGTGCTTCTCAAACACAAAAAGTCCCTTACCAATTGGTTGTAGGAGATAAAGAAGTAGAGGATGCAACAGTAAATATCCGTAAATACGGTAGTAAAGAAACATCTGTAGAAGATCTGAACATCTTTGTAGATGCAATTGTTGCAG
Source organism: Enterococcus sp. VV15 (assembly GCF_005236045.1). Taxonomy (NCBI): domain Bacteria; kingdom Bacillati; phylum Bacillota; class Bacilli; order Lactobacillales; family Enterococcaceae; genus Enterococcus; species Enterococcus sp. VV15. The sequence goes on along the minus strand of NZ_QPTY01000029.1, from coordinate 22,755 downwards.
AAGTACAAAACTATAGTCGTGAAGGCTAATCAAATAGTAGACAAAAAAACAGCAGAGAAGACGATTTGTCTTACTCTGCTGTTTTTTTCCACTAGTGACTACAAGGAATATTTAGACAAAAACTAAAGAAATTTTATACATTGCTGTGCCGCTCAAAAAGCTTAGATATGGTATACTTACATAGACTGTAAGATGAAAAGGATGTGAGATCTATGGGCGTTATTAGCCATATCAAAAGCATGATGGAAGAGTATTCCTCTGCAGAAAAAAAACTTGCAGATTATATTATCAACAATGTAGAAAAAATTCCAACGATGACGGCCAATGAACTAGCTGAATCAGCTGGATTAAGTGCCTCAACAGTCGTTCGATTTTCTAAAAAAATCGGCTATCAAAGCTTGACTGATTTTAAAATAAATATTTCGACAGAACTCCAAACAGGTATCGATGAAGGCTTTAGCGACATCCAACCGAATGAATCCTTTTATTCGATCAAAAATAAATTAGGAAATAATGCGCAAGTGGCGATCAGAGAGACGGTTGATGTCTTGAAAGAAGAAAAAATCCAAGAGGTCGTTCAAAGTTTGGAAGGTGCAGAAACAGTTTTTTTATATGGTGTAGGAGCTTCTTCTCTTGTGGTGGAAGACATCGTGCAGAAATGGTCACGGGTCGGAAAACCGATCATCTTTGAAAAAGATATCCATGTGCTACTCCCTCAGTTGGTAAGTAATGAAACGAAAAAAGTGCTGTGGCTGATATCCAATTCTGGCAACACTGCAGACGTTGTTGCAGTAGGGGAGATCGCTAAAGACTTGGGTATTCCAGTAATTGCTTTAACACAATTTGGAACCAACCATTTAAGCAGAATCGCAGATGTCGTCATCCAAACCTCCAGACCAAAAGAAATTACTAACCGAAGTGCAGCAACGAATTCCTTGTTAGCTCAATTCGTGACAATCGATATTATTTTTTATTTGTATATGGCAAAAAATGAACAGTTGAGCGAAAAAGTTGGAAAAACAAGACAAGCAATCAAAGGCTATTTTGAGTCGAAACTATGATTGTGCGAAAATAATAGAAAAACAGGTAGTTTTCCACAGTAAAAATAGCGCTTGTTGTGTTTCACGGAAATCAGAACGAAAATTATTAAAAAAGCTCTGTTTTTTAACGATTTGAATTATTTGTATTTGTGACGTAATTTAGTTTTGTGAAACAAAAGGAGACTTTTATCTTGGATTTCGTTAAAGAATTTTTTTAGCATAACTTTTTTTCTTTTTTAATTTCAGAAATTTAGGTACAATGAATCGTGAATGTAAGTAGGTAAAGGATAGGGATGATGAAAGATTTTATGAAAAAATTTATGAACAATTCTTGGATGGATAAAATAAAAAAAGGGACACAGGAACCAAAAAACAAACCATTTCGCCGTTCCCACGTGCCTTTTCGCTTAAATTTTCTTTTTTTCATTATATTTACATTGTTCGTAGCGCTGATTGCTCGACTGGGGTATCTGCAAATCGTCAATGGGGAAGAGATGGAAGCAAAAGTCAAATCTTCATCTACCTTGACGATCCAAACAAGTTCTCCTCGAGGAATGATCTATGATTCAACTGGAAAGGCGTTAGTGACAAATCAAGCAAATCAAGCGATTACTTTTACAAGAGGGACAAAAGTCACGTCAAAAGATTTGCTGGAGGTAGCAACGAAACTCAATCAATTGATCGATGTTCCAGCGGATGAGAATTTGACCGAACGGGATAAAAAAGATTTCTGGTTGGCTGATCCTAAACATTTGAAAGAAGCAACGGAACGACTTTCCGCTAAAGAAAAGCAGTTGGAAACTAGTGAGCAATACAGTGCAACTGTAGACAAGGTCACAAAAGATGAAATCCAATTCAATGAAGAAGAATTAAAAATTGCAACGATTTTTAAACGCATGAATAGTGCCTACGAATTGAATACAGTATTTATCAAAAATACTGGGGTGACTGACCAAGAACTTGCAGTCGTAGCGGAACACGCTTCAGAGTTACCAGGCGTTTCAACTGGAACGGATTGGACACGTCAATACAATGCGGCAGACTCATTAAAAAGTATTTTAGGTAGTGTTACTACAGAAAAACAAGGACTGCCAGCGGATGAAGCGGATAAGTATCTAGCCAAAGGTTATTCTCGTAATGATCGAGTTGGTCAAAGTTACCTTGAAAAACAATATGAAGATGTCTTACAAGGTACAAAAACACAATACGAAGTAACTTTAGACAGTGATGGAAATGTCACAAATAAAAAAGAAATCTTTGCTGGCGAAAAAGGGTCTAATTTGATGTTGTCCATCAATGCAGAATTCCAATCAAAAGTGGAGGACATCTTAAAAAATAATTATCAGACACTAGTCAATAATGGGAAAGCGAAATATTCACCGGGTGCTTACGCAGTTGCGATGAATCCTCAAACTGGGGAAGTATTGGCAATGACAGGTTTCAGTCATAAAGAAGGGTCGAATGAACTGACAGAAAATGCTTTGGGTACGATCACAAGTGCATTCACACCTGGGTCTGTTGTCAAAGCAGGAACTTTGACCGCTGGTTGGCAAACAGCGGCGATTGCCGGCAATCAAGTATTGGTGGATGAACCAATCAAACTGCAGGGTTCTGCTGAGAAAAGTTCGGTCTTCAACCGCAGTGGACAAATACCTATCAATGCAGTAAAGGCCCTTGAATTATCGTCAAATACGTATATGATCAAAGTCGCATTAAAAATGCTTGGCTTGGAATATACACCTAACATGGGCTTACCTTCTCTTGATGAGGAAGCAAAAGCCTATGAGGAATTACGTAAAGCATTTAAAGAATTTGGCTTGGGCACAACGACAGGTATCGATTTGCCAAATGAATCTGCCGGTATCTCCCGTTCAGTCGATTTTATGAAGAAATTCAATTCTGACAACGGCGCACAATGGTATTCACCGGGTAACTTCACCGATCTTGCGTTCGGTCAGTTTGATACGTACACGCCGATCCAATTAGCACAGTATGCGTCTACGGTGGCGAATGGTGGAAAAAGAATCGAACCTCGTCTAGTGAAAGCTATCTACGGCAATGATGCAGATGGCAATCTAGGAGAAGTAAAAAAAGAAATCGAAACAAAAGTAGCGAACAATGTAGATATTACTGCGGAAGAAATGTCCATTCTTCGTGAAGGATTCCATCAAGTCGTTCACGGAACGGATGGGTATACGACAGCTAAACCTCTGGCTAACGCAAAAATGGATTTATCTGCCAAAACTGGTACAGCTGAAACAGTGGCAGAAGGGCATCCTGATATCACAACAGTTAACAGTAATATCGTAGCCTATGGTCCAACCGATAATCCTGAGATAGCTATCAGTGTAGTTTTACCAAATCTATTGGATGAAAAAGACCATATGAATTTGACGATTGCTCAAGAAATCATGGATACTTACTATGATATGTTTATGGCTAATAAACAAAATTAACCTTCAATCTGTAGCTATTCAACTACAACAAACCTCTTATATATTGGTTTATCCAAGATCAAAAGGGTCAAAATATGAAATGGAATAAATCAAAAATCATTTCATCAGTTGCCATTTGGGATGTAACACAACGCTTCTTCCTAAATGGCAACATTACTATAAAAAAATGATTTTATGACAGTATGCAATATATTTCTGTAGGATGTTTACAAGATTTTGTCAGCTATTATGAAATATGATATGCCTTTCTTGATGAATATCTTGGATAAAATCGTCGAAACGAATTTGGGCCACAGCTCGCTTTCTCGCAGACTCAAACGAATTGATTCTAGCGTTTTGATCGAGCTGATTGGTCCATTTTTTTATTGATCCAAAAAAATAATCGACCAAGGGATAATTTGCGTTTGATCCAAGGGCGTGGGACAAAAGTAAGAAACACTTTTGTCTCATTCTTTAAAAACGAATAAACGGTGGGAGCAGAAGTAACTCCTTCTTATTTCTCGGAGTTAAATACTTCTGTCCCAGCCTCAAGGAAAGGTGCTATTCATTACCTGAGATTTCGTGAGTGAAAAGCGAAGAGACTGATGGTTGTTCCTCTGATTTCATTTGAGGGCACTAGTTACTGAGACTAGATCTTTCGTTAGTCCAGCATGGCTTTTTGAACTTCGCCAGAAGCCTTTGATGAGATGCGCGTCTTTTGTGTAACACTACCTAAATAGGATGTTTTAAATACGATCGATTGATCAAGCAAGAGGCGATTCGAATCTTTTAAGTGATACCTCTTTGATATTTAGTAGGGATCATATTGATGTGGATACCACCATGGATCGTATCACATTCTGTTTTGAATGAAGTGGTCTTGCCTATTTTATTCATCCTGGCAATCGGTTCGATCTCATTGCTAGGTAGTCAAACACAAACAAATGGTGCTTATGATTGGTTGAGAACTGTTTCTAAAGGACAAAGGAATCAACAAAATAGTGAATTGATAGTTTTATTTTTGTTTGTATGTTGTCTGTTAGTGCCGATCATGGTAAAAAATCCCAGTGAAATAATTTTATTACTGTTTTTTGGTTCATCTATCTGAATGGTGTGACGGCTCTATTACGATTGCAAAAAGAAAGCAATCTTTTGGTGACGGGCGTATACGTTCTCTTGCCGATCTTATTGATAGTGTTGCTACAGTTAAAGATTTCGGTAAAAAACAGAGAATAAGATGACTTGTTAGCTACAAAATAAGCGTATAAAAAACAATCCAGACTGAAACGTCAAACAACGTTTTAGTCTGGATTGTTTTTTAGGCTTTATAAAGCAAGTAGATCCTCAAGGTAAGCTGCTAACCCATCTTCTTGATTGGATAGGTCGGTAACATCATTTGCAACACCTTTCAATTGATCAGTGCCATTTTTCATGGCAACTCCCCACCCGGCGTATTCCAATAATTCAAGATCATTATGTTCATCACCAAAAGCGATAATATCCTTTTGATCAATGTCAAGATAATTTGCGATACGGTGGACACCTTTGGCTTTTTCGATCCCTTTTGAGACGATTTCCAAAATGGCCATTGGTCCGCCCCAAGTACGAACATCTACAAATTGACCAAATTGACGGGTCAACTCTGACGAAACCTGTTCCGCGTAACATTTTTCCGTTCTTACTAATAGTGAAGTCGGATTAGTTGTCAAGTTCTGTGGTGATAGTAGATTTTGTGGGCTAGGTTTTGCAGAAGCAAAGATTTTGGCATCAAAAAAATCAAAGCTGTCAATAAAGAAAGTCTCACGATTTTCAGCAGCGATAAACTCTAAGTTCAACTGTCGTTTTTGAGCCAAAATATCAAAAACAATTTGTTTATCGATTGAAGTTTCTTTTTCTTGTGCCCAATGTTTGTTAGGGATATGGACTAGAGCGCCGTTAAAATTGACCATGGGCGTGGTTAATCCTAGTTGTTGATAATATTGGTAACTCATTCTAAAAGGCCGCCCAGTAGCAATGCTGACATGGTGACCAGCTGCCACGGCTTTCTTTAACGTATTTTCGGTTTTAGAAGTGATCAGTGAGTCTTGATTCAAAGTAGTTCCATCTAAATCAATTGCAATGAGTTTTTTATTCAAAAATGTCATTCCCTTCAAAGCGATGTTTGTTTAAGTCTAGCATATTTTAGTGAATAAACAAGATACAACTTAGGTCAGCTAAAAGCGGATACGAAAAAAATAACTTAATGTTCCTAGATTGAAAGTACATACAAAGTAAAACGCGAACATTATTCTATTTTTTTAGTTTTTTTTTCATTTTTTTATTGAAAAACGAATGAATCAACCTTATAATTTGAAATTGTTCGATGGAATGCATTATTTTGTCTTATTGGTATATAAATTATTAAGCTTTCCGTTAGAAAAAAGTCAGGGAGTGGAAGTTTTATGGAAAAGTTTTTCCAGTTAAAGAAGAATAATACGAATGTATCAACAGAAATGATGGCGGGGATCACGACTTTCTTTGCAATGAGTTACATCTTATTTGTGAATCCAACCATTTTATCTGCATCAGGAATGCCATTTCAGGCGGTCTTTCTAGCAACGATCATTGCTTCAGTTATTGGAACATTAGTGATGGGGTTGTTCGCCAACGTTCCTTATGCACAGGCTCCGGGGATGGGACTTAATGCCTTCTTTACATTTACTGTTGTTTTTGGATTAGGGTATTCTTGGCAACAAGCGTTAGCAATGGTCTTTATTTGTGGGTTGATCAATATTTTTATTACGGTAACAAAAATTCGTAAAATGATCATCCATGCTATTCCAGAAAGCCTACAAAATGCCATTGGCGGAGGAATTGGAATCTTTGTTGCTTACGTGGGTATCAAAAATGCAGGTTTCTTATCTTTTTCAGCGGATCAATCAGCAATCACTAGTTCTGTTGTTGAAGGTGGTAAAGTGACAAATGTGACAATTAACGGCGGTATCGTTCCCGCTTTAGCAAATTTCAATAATGCACCAATTTTATTAGCAGTTATTGGTTTAGTATTTACAGCAATTTTAGTTGTAAAGAATATCCGTGGGGCTATTTTGATCGGGATTGTGGTGACAACAGTTTTAGGTATCTTAATGGGTGTAGTTGATTTAGGTACAATTGATTGGAAAGCGAACTCTCTAGGAAGTTCGATCAACGAATTAGGTACAACTTTCGGAGCTGCTTTTGGCAAAGAAGGGATGCAATCATTATTCAGTGATTCTTCAAAGATTCCTCAAGTGTTGATGACAATCATTGCGTTTAGCTTGTCTGATACTTTTGATACGATTGGTACATTCATCGGAACTGGTCGTCGCACAGGAATCTTCTCTAAAGCGGATGAAGATGCACTAGAAGATGGCAGAGGGTTCAAAACTAAGATGGATAAAGCATTGTTTGCAGATGCTATTGCTACATCAGTTGGGGCAATTTTCGGTACATCAAATACGACTACTTATGTTGAGTCTGCTGCAGGGATCGGAGCAGGAGGTCGTACAGGATTAACTTCTGTGGTAGTCGCAGTATTGTTTGCCTTAAGTAGTTTCCTTTCTCCTCTAATTGCAATCGTTCCAACACAAGCAACTGCTCCTGCATTGATTCTAGTAGGGGTAATGATGATGGCATCATTTGCAGACATCAAATGGCTTGATATGGAAGAAGCATTGCCAGCATTCTTCGCATCGATCTTTATGGGCTTATGCTACAGCATCTCTTATGGGATTGCTGCAGGATTCATTTTCTACACGATTGTCAAAGTAGTGAATGGAAAAGCAAAAGATGTTTCAATTGCTTTGTGGGTTGTAGACATTTTATTCATCATTAATTTTATCATCCTAGCAACAATCTAATTTTTTATTGAAAATTAGTTATAAAAAAATTGAACTCGCTCTCGCTAACTGTTCTCAGTTAGTTGAGGGCGTTTTTTTGTCACAAATAGCCTTCACTGATAAAATATAAGTAACAGAAATAGGTAAATTAAAAATTCAGAATATTCAGAATATTTTCCGATTATCTCGATACATCGATTGCATAGGGGCGAAAAAATAAGGTATTATGAAAGAGATGAAAGAGGGATGATAGATGAAGAATCAATGGAGGAAAAATTTGATCATTACTTGGATCGGTTGTTTCTTTACGGGCTCAAGTATTAGTTTAGTTATGCCATTTATACCAGTTTATGTTGAACAATTAGGAACACCCAAAGACCAGATTGAATTGTTTTCTGGGTTAGCCATTTCAGTGACCGCGTTCGCTTCTGCGATCGTGGCGCCGATTTGGGGTAATTTGGCTGACCGGAAAGGGCGTAAAATCATGATGATCCGAGCAGCTGCCGGCATGACATTTACAATGGGTTCTCTTGCTTTTGTACCGAATGTCTATTGGTTGTTGATCATGCGTTTTTTAAATGGGATCTTGTCTGGTTACATTCCGAATGCTACTGCAATGATCGCATCGCAAGCGCCAAAAGAAAAAAGCAGTTGGGCGCTAGGGACGTTATCAACTGGGGCAATCGCGGGAAATTTGATTGGCCCTTCGATGGGTGGTGCATTAGCACAGTGGTTTGGGATGGAAAATGTTTTTCTGATCACGGGGGGGCTGCTGTTAACAACAACGATGTTGACGATTTTCCTAGTAAAAGAAGATTTCCATCCAATTGAAAAGAAAGATTTGATCAGTACGAAAGAGTTATTCTCAAAAATGGATCATTTCTCTATTTTGGTTGGTCTTTTTGTGACAACGTTGATCCTGCAAATCGGGATCACGACGATCAGCCCGATATTGACCTTATATATCCGTCAATTGAGTGGTAGTTCAGAAAATATCCTGTTTGTCAGCGGATTGATCGTTTCGGTTGCCGGTGTTTCTGCTGTGTTCTCATCGCCAAAATTAGGGAAACTCGGTGATAAGATCGGTAATCAAAAAGTTTTATTAGCTGGCTTGGTAATGTCCGCTTGTTGTTACCTACCTATGGCATTTGTGACTACTCCCTTGCAACTTGGAATACTGCGGTTTATCCTAGGATTTTCGACAGGTGCGTTGATGCCATCTATCAATACGCTTATTAGTAAAATCACACCAACTGAGGGAGTCAGTCGAGTGTATAGTTATAACCAAATGTTTAGTAACTTTGGACAAGTATTATGCCCAATGTTAGGCTCCACTGTTGCACATGCCTTCAATTACAGTGCAGTATTTATTGTGACAAGCCTGTTTGTTCTATCAAATATCTTTTTGTCATTATTTAACTTCAGGAAGGTCCTTCATCAAAAATTGTGAGGATAGTTTGATGGGAATTTCAAAGCTATCAATTTGATTGGAAATTGAAAAAAGGGTGAGACAAAGTCTCACCCTCGCTTTATTTTTATGAATGTGATGAGGCTTCTTTTTTAGGTACAGCAACTGCACCAAGTAAAATGACAATAACGCCTGCAATCAAAGAAATGATCGTTGTTAAAGTGAAATCATATGCACCCTTTGTTAGAGCACCGCCAATGTAACCTACGACTTGACCTAACACAAATGACCAAAATAATGTTACGATATATCGCATAAAGAACACCTCTTTTCTAAGATCAGTTTACCAGATTTTTCATGAATGTAAAGAAACCAGGTTGTAAAAAAGCAAGTTTTATGATTTTATTATCCCGTATGATAGAATAAGAAGAATACATACAAAACAGAGCGTTCGTTAGAGCGTGATCAATTCACAGTAAAAGTTAGAATCAAACTTAACTATAAACGACTGTCTAATTATATAAAAGGTGGAATGAATATGTTTTTCCCACAGCTTTATACTAAAACGTCCTATTCCCTACTACAAAGTACGATCCGTGTGACGGATTATATCCAAGAAGCAAAGAAATCAGGCTATTCTGTACTGGCAATCACCGATCAAAATGTTCTCTATGGCGTTCCTGAGTTCTATCAGACCTGCATCAAGGAAGGTATCAAACCAATCATAGGCGCAGTTATTTCGTATAGTTATGAAGAACGACCGTATGATCTATTAGTTTACGCGAAAGATACTACCGGTTATCAACAGTTGATGCAGCTTTCAAGTAAAAAAATGATCCAAGAAAATTTGTTGTTAGATGATTTCAATGAAACAGATCATTTGATCTTTGTTATCCCGACACAGCATTCCATAAAAAATGATTTTGAGGTTGCAAAAAATTTTGAGACCCATTGGCAATCAGTGAAATCAAAAGTTGCCCCACAAGATTTCTACGTGGGGGTGTCTGATACAGATAGTGAACAAAAGTGGCTCGATTTTTTAGTAAAAAACAATGAATCGCTTTGTGCGTTACATCCGATTGCTAGTCTTCGAGAAGAGGAACTATTTGCTTTAGAGACGATGAAACATATCAAAGAGGGAAGTCAACTCCCTTTAGAAGAGCTTACACAACAACAAAATAAAATGGGAAAAGGCTTTCTTCTTTCTGAGAAAGAAGTGATGACCCGTTTTCAAGAGGCAAATTTGGCTAAAGCGTTGGAAGGTGCGCAACGGTTAGCCAATTCAATTTCCTTTGAGTTCCAGTTTCATCAAAAACTTCTTCCCAATTATCCCGTACCAGGAAATAAAACAGCAGGAGAATATCTTGATGAATTATGTCAGACACAATTAAGCAAGCGTCTGGCACAGATCACACCAGAATATCAAGAACGGCTGACTTATGAATTATCCGTGATCCATCAAATGGGATTTGATGATTATTTTCTGATCGTCTGGGATGTCATGGCATTTACACATCAAAACAACATCGTTACCGGAGCAGGTCGTGGGTCTGCTGCCGGTTCGTTAGTAGCATATATATTAGAAATTACAGATGTGGACCCTTTGAAGTATGATCTGTTATTTGAACGTTTTTTAAATCCAGAACGATATACGATGCCGGATATCGACCTTGATATACCAGACAATCGAAGAGAAGACGTATTAAATTATGTAAGAGAAAAATACGGACAATACCATATGTCCCAAATCGCTACCTTTGGTACAATGGCAGCGAAAATGGTGCTACGAGATGTTGCCAGAGTGTTTGGTCTTTCTAAAAGTGAAGCAAATCGTTGGTCTAAAGCAATTCCTAATCAATTAAAAATCACATTGAAAGAAGCATATCAAGCATCTAAAAATTTGGTGGAATTAGTGAATGCGAATGAAAAAAATCAGTTGTTATTCAAAACAGCCATAATTTTAGAAGGGCTTCCTAGACATGTTTCCACCCATGCAGCTGGTGTAGTTATCAGTGATAAAAATCTTTTAGAGTTAGTACCCTTGCAAAAGGGTTCGGACGAAGCATTTCTGACTCAATATACGATGAATGATGTCGAAGCAATCGGATTATTGAAAATGGACTTCTTAGGTTTAAGAAATCTTTCAATCATCGACTATACGCTGAAAGTCATCAAAAAAGTAGAGAAAAAAGAGTTGCCGATCAAACAAATCCCATTGAATGATCCCCAAACACTTTTGTTGTTTCAACAAGGGGATACGACAGGTGTCTTTCAATTTGAATCAGCTGGTATCCGTAATGTATTAAGAAGGCTAGGGCCGGAAAACATTGAAGATATTGCAGCGGTCAATGCGCTTTATCGACCAGGTCCGATGCAAAATATCGATACATTTATCGCACGGAAAAAAGGCAAAGAGGCAATCAATTATCCTGATGATTCATTGATGCCGATTCTGAAAAATACTTACGGCGTGATCGTTTATCAAGAACAGATCATGCAAATTGCGACTAAAATGGCTGGGTTCTCACTTGGACAATCAGACATTCTTAGAAGAGCGATCAGTAAAAAGAAAAAAGAAGTGATCGATAAAGAACGAGAGCATTTTGTGAATGGTACAATTCAGCAAGGATATTCGAGAGAAAAAGCGGTTGAAGTATATGATTATATCGAGCGGTTTGCAAACTATGGCTTCAATCGTTCCCATGCGTTTGCTTACTCTTTTGTAGGTTTTCAAATGGCTTATCTCAAAGCACATCATCCTGGCGCATTCTTTGCTAGTTTAATGAACTCTGTTCGCCACAATACAACGAAGTTAAAGGAATATATTGCAGAAGCACGCAAAAAGAAACTAAAATTAGTTGCGCCTTCTATCAATCAGAGTTATTACGGATTCGAGCTAATCAATAAAGAAGAAATTCGTTTTGGCTTAACTGCGATCAAAGGGGTAAGAAGAGATTTCATTGAAGACATACTGAAGGATAGAAAAGAAAATGGAGCCTATCAATCAGTGGATCAATTTTTGATCCGCCTAGACAAACGCTGGCTAAAATTAGACTTACTTCAATCCTTAGTCGCGGTGGGCGTATTTGATGAACTTTCGCCTAATAGAAAACAATTGATGCTTGATCTAGAAGGCAAGATCCAAAATGTTGTATACAGTGGTGGAAGTATCGATCTGCTGGGGATCATGGCATTAAAAGAAGAAGAAGTGGCTGACTATCCGCTTGAAGAAAAACTGAAACTCGAAGAAGAATATCTAGGCGTCTACCTTTCTGGACACCCTACAGAAGGATATGAACGATTGAAAATGGCTAAAAATATCCGTTTAGTCACCGAGATCGTTGCCAAACAAGCAACATGTCTGCTTGTCATGATCAAAGAGATTCGAGAAATCAGAACGAAAAAAGGAGAATTGATGGCATTTGTTGAGGGAACAGATATCAGCGGCGAAATAGCCATCACCGTTTTCCCGAAAACGTACCGACAGTTTCGTAAATTATTTGAGGTAAACAAAGTGATCTTTGTCCAGGGGAGAACGGAAATCAGCAATTACAATCAAGAATTACAACTGATTGGTGAAGTATTTTCTGACCCTGAGACTTTGGAGAAACAGTATCCAGATCAAACTTGTTTTTTAAGAATCAAAGAAGAAGTAGATGATCCTCAAACGATGAAACAATTGCAAGGAATTTTTCAAAAACATCCAGGCTATGTTCCTGTAGTGATGTATCATGAAAAGGATCAGCGAAAAGTGGTACTAGCAGAGGCTTACTGGGTGGATGCAAGTGTTAATTTAAAGAAGCAATTAGCTTACTTATTACAAGAAGAAAATGTTGTTTTCAAATAACTTACGGTAAAAAATACTACTTGCTTTCATTTTTTTTCATTTTTTTATCTGTAAATCAAGACAAGTAGCAAAAATAATGTTAGAATGTTAGTCGTGGTTAACGCAAGAAGGTTATAAACCTAAGCGCTGCTTAGGATAAAGTAATTTAATGAGGTGAATGTTTATTATGAAACGCATTGGAATTTTGACCAGTGGCGGAGATGCACCTGGAATGAACGCAGCTGTTCGTGCCGTTGTTCGTAAAGGAATTTATGAAGGTTTAGAAGTATACGGGATCAATTATGGATTTGCTGGTTTAGTGGCAGGAGATATTCGTCGCTTAGATGTAGCTGATGTGGGCGATAAGATTCAACGTGGCGGTACATTCTTGTACTCTGCACGTTACCCAGAATTTGCGACAGAAGAAGGACAATTAAAAGGAATCGAACAATTGAAAAAATTCGGTATTGAAGGTTTAGTTGTTATCGGTGGTGACGGATCATATCATGGTGCTATGGCATTGACAAAACGTGGATTCCCAGCAGTGGGTATTCCAGGAACAATCGATAATGATATTCCAGGAACAGATTTCACAATTGGTTTTGATACAGCAATCAATACAGTATTAGAATCAATTGACCGTATCCGTGATACTGCTACTTCACACGTACGTACATTCGTTATTGAAGTAATGGGACGTAATGCTGGAGATATCGCTTTGTGGTCAGGTGTTGCGGGTGGCGCAGATGAAATCATCATCCCTGAACATGATTTTGATATGGCAGTTGTTGCTAAAAAAATCCAAGAAGGCCGCGATCGTGGGAAAAAACATTGCTTGATCATCTTAGCAGAAGGCGTTATGGGCGGAAATGAATTCGCTGATAAACTTTCTGAATATGGTGACTATCATACACGTGTATCTATCTTAGGACACGTTGTTCGCGGTGGATCTCCAAGTGCGCGTGACCGTGTGTTAGCAAGTAAATTTGGCGCATATGCTGTTGAATTGCTACAAGCAGGTAAGGGTGGACTATGTGTCGGTATCCATAACAATGATATGGTTGCTTCTGACATCATCGATACATTAGAAAACAACAAGCATAAACCAGATTTATCATTATATGATTTGAATAATTCACTTTCATTCTAAGAGTGAAAAAGTTATTTGAACTATGAGACTGGGACAGAAGTGTTTAACTCCGAAAAATAAGAAGAAATCAACGAAAATTGCTTTTCAAATTTTTGTGAATTTCGACTTATTTTACGAAGGAGTTGCTTCTGCTCCCACGCTCATTATCTGAAGATATTTAGGCTTTAATCGGCTTTAAATAAACAAAATTGAATGGGAGAGTTTTGTAAAATGAAAAAAACCAAAATCGTTAGTACATTAGGACCAGCTAGTAACTCAGTAGAAATTATTTCTAAATTGATCGAATCTGGGGCAAATGTCTTCCGCTTTAACTTTTCACATGGAGACCATGAAGAACAATTATCACGTATGGAAATGGTTCGTGAAGCTGTTAAAAAAACAGGTAAAGATGTAGGTATTCTTTTAGATACAAAAGGTGCTGAAATTCGTACAACTGTTCAAGGCACAACAGAAGCTGATTTTGGTCGTGCAGGATACATCAAATTTGAAGTAGGAGATAAAACTCGTATTTCAATGGACCCTGAACACGTAGGCTCGAAAGAAAAAATTGCTGTAACTTACCCAGGCTTATTCGATGATGTACATGTAGGTGGACATGTATTATTCGATGATGGCTTGATCGATATGGAAATCCTTGAAAAAGATGAAGCAACTCGTGAATTAGTTGTTGAAGTTAAAAATGCAGGTATGCTTGGATCACGTAAAGGTGTAAATGCACCAGGCGTTTCAATCAGCTTGCCAGGGATCACACCTAAAGATGCAGATGATATCCGTTTTGGTTTAGACAATGACATCGACTTTATCGCTGCAAGTTTTGTTCGTAAAGCACAAGACGTATTAGACATTCGTGAAATTTTAGAAGAAAAAGACATGACACATGTTCAAATCTTCCCTAAAATCGAATCTCAAGAAGGTATAGACAACATCGATGATATCATCAAAGTTTCTGACGGCGTTATGATCGCTCGTGGAGATATGGGTGTTGAAATTCCAGCTGAACTTGTACCAATGGTTCAAAAACGTATCATCAAAAAGTGTAACGCTGCAGGAATCCCTGTTATCACAGCTACTCAAATGTTAGAATCAATGCAAGAAAACCCACGTCCAACACGTGCCGAAGCTTCTGACGTTGCTAACGCTGTATTTGACGGAACTGATGCAACAATGTTATCAGGTGAATCTGCAAATGGTGACTATCCAGTTGAAGCTGTTTCAACAATGGCTCGTATCGATCAAGAAGCTGAAAATGCTTTAGCTGAATTAGGTACTTTCCAATTGAACGAATTTGACAAAACAGATGTAACTGAAACAATCGGTTTATCAGTAGCTCGTGCTGCTAAAAACTTAGGCGTTAAAACAATCGTTGCTGCAACTGAATCTGGTTATACAGCTAAAATGATTTCAAAATACCGTCCAGATGCTGACATCTTGGCTGTTACTTTTGACGAACGCACAAAACGTGGTTTGATGCTTAACTGGGGTGTTTACCCAACAGTTGCTGAAAAACCATCAACAACTGATGAAATGTTTGAATTAGCTGCTCAAAAAGCTGTTGATTTAGGTTTTGCATCAGAAGGCGACTTGATCTTGATCACTGCTGGTGTTCCAGTTGGTGAACGTGGAACAACTAACGTTATGAAAATTCAAATGATTGGTTCTAAATTATTAGAAGCTCAAGGCGTTGGTCAAAAATCAGTCGTTGCAAATGCAGTCGTTGCTTCATCAGCTGAAGAAGCAATCAAAAAAGCAAAAGATGGTATGGTTCTAGTTGTACCAACAACTGACAAAGAATATATGCCAGCAATCGAAAAAGCAGCAGCAGTTATCGTTGAAGAAGGCGGATTGACTTCACACGCAGCAGTTGTAGGAATTGCTCAAGATATTCCTGTAATCGTTGGTGCGAAAGAAGCAACTTCAACAATCGTTGATGGCGAATTGATCACTGTTGACTCACGTCGTGGTATTGTTTACCGTGGCGAAACAACAGCTATCTAATCCATTTAGCTCGCTAACTTAAAAGAAGGAATGACAATATTTTTGTCATTCCTTCTTTTTTTGGCTATTCTAAGCTCGCTTTATCAAAACAAGCAGAAGTTAAATGTATTTTTCATGTTCTGTGTAGTTGAATAAATTATTTATGGCTTTTTTTGGGTCTTCATAAATTCATGGATCACTTCAATAACTTTTTCTTGCAGTGGGGTAGTGATTTGTTGGGCTCTTTTTGCTAATGAAATTAGAAAACGCGGTTGGATCTCCTCTGAGAGTGGGATAGAAACAAGATTATCTTCAGGATGAATCGCGATCTCTGTCAGAAAGCCGATTCCGATATTTTCACGTATCATACTTTTCAAAATAGCCAAGTCGTTACTTTGATAGACGATTTTGGGTTCAACATGGGCTTGTTTAGACAATTTGGTGAAAGCTGCTGGATGGACGTAATGTTCATTCAACAAAACAAACTGTTCATCTACTAAGTCTTTGAAAGATAAGACTTCATGTTGTGCCAGTGGATGTGTTTTAGAAACAACGATCATGAACCGTTTATCCAGAAGCAACTCTACTTCAAGTTTTTGGTCAACGATTGGTTGCGTTGATCCTAAGACTGCCAAATCGATTCTTCCCTCATGGATCATTCCGTAAAGGTCTCTAGAGCCACCATCTGTAATCTCAATTTGTTCCATCAGCTGATGTTTGATAAAATAGCTAGATAGTTTTGGAAAGTACTCATTACCGATGATAGGTGGCATCCCAAACCGAAGTTTCTTTTTCTGTAATTGAGTGATTTCCGCTTTTGCCATCTTGATTTCTTGTAAAATCGATTGAGCATGGAGAAATAATTGTTTGCCTGCTGGGGTAATAATCAATTCATGATGGGAACGATCTCTGGTGATAAGTGCTGCCCCTAACTCTCTTTCTAGGCGTTGCAACGCATATGTAATAGTTGGCTGACTAACCTGAAAATATTTTGCGACTTTGGTAAAATTTTTTTGTTTCACGATCTGGACATAATATTCAATATCTCTTGTATTCATAAATATCCCCTGCACCTTCATATAAATAATGTTTATTGTAATCCATATCGTTGTCTATATCAAACAGAAGCGACTGCACTGATCAGTTAAACAAATGAAGTATCGAACACGTAGTAAATCCTTTGCATTCAGTCAGTTGGAAATGTCGTATGCATTATTCTTTGATTATTTTTAGCACAGCAATTTATTTTTTTTATCAGTATCCGCGGGAATTTCTTTAAAACAATACTCGTTATGGAAACAAATTTTCGCCTCTCGGTTGATTGTTGATGTGTGCCATTTTACCAATAACAGGAAATGAATCACCTGATGCAAAATATGTAGTAGGCTCAAATATTAATGATGTATACTTAATAAGCACTATTTTATTTGTTGTTGTCCCTGTAGTAGTGGAAACGAAATCAGTACAGTTGAAAACAAAGAGAATCAAACGTTTATTCCATATTAGGCAATCAAGATGGATAGATATTCTCGATTTACTTTGTGTTTTTTTATGAAGTGTAAGGTGTCAAGAAAATTTCATTGACAACGACGTTTTTGCCCTGTATAATTGCTTTTGTTGCTTAGGAGTGATGAGAGAATGAAATGGTCTTTACTGGAATTGAGAAAATACCAAGAGACACCGTTAACTTTTCATGAGACCCTTGATCTTAAAGAGGATCTTATGAAGCGAGACAATTTGATATTAGATGTTGCGCCTGTTACAGTCGATGGGCTCGTTTCAGTTGATAATCAAGGCTATCTTGTCCATTACACTGTGCAGACGACTCTGACCGTACCGTCAACTCGTTCGTTAGAACCAGTTGCATTACCCATGGATTTTACAGTAGATGAACTGTTTATGACAAAGGAACAGTACCAACTCAGAGACGATCAATTGTCTGCAGAAGAGATTTTGTTGATAGAAGATGCAAAACTTGATTTGACAGAATCGATCGAAGACAACATTTTATTGGCAATTCCAATGCGTGTATTGACTGAAGAAGAAGAAAAAACGACCGATTTTCCTAAAGGAACAGATTGGGAAGTTGTTTCTGAAGAAGAATACGAACGCAGAAAACTGGAAGAAGCTGAAACAAAAGTAGATCCTCGTCTTGCAAAATTATCTGAACTTTTTGATGCAACGTCAAATGAGGACGATAAAGCGTAAGATTGGAATATATTGTGTCATTTATGATGCAAGACTTTACAAGGAGGTGTAGCAAAATGGCAGTACCAGCTAGAAGAACATCAAAAGCTAAAAAAGCAAAACGTCGTACACACTACAAATTGACAATCAAAGGTTTAAACGAATGTCCTAACTGTGGTGAAATGAAAAAAAGCCATCACGTATGTGCAAATTGTGGTTACTATGATGGTAAGGACGTAATGTCTAAAGAAGCTTAATACATTTTAATTAGAAAATGTAAAAACCTCAAGGCTAACCATGGAGCCTTGAGGTTTATTTTTTGTTCCTTATTCAAAAATCGAGGAAATTTAAGTTTTCTATGACGAAAAGAGTTGCAACATAAAAATATGTGCTTCTTTGGTTTGCAATGAGACAATGTTAAGCTATAATGAGAGAGATTAGGGAGAACATCCCACATGTAGGAGGAGTTCATATGTCAAAACAACAAATCGGCGTTGTCGGTATGGCCGTAATGGGTAAAAACTTAGCCCTTAATATTGAAAGCCGTGGCTATTCAGTTGCCTTATTCAATCGTACGGGTTCAAAGACAACTGCCGTGGTGGAGGAACATCCAGATAAAAACTTCAAAGCGACTTACACAATCGAAGAATTTGTAGATTCAATCGAAAAACCTCGTCGAATTCTTTTGATGGTCAAAGCTGGTCCCGCAACGGATGCAACGATCCAAGAATTGCTTCCCCATTTAGATAAAGGGGACGTTTTGATTGATGGCGGAAATACATTCTTCAAAGATACGATTCGCCGTAATGAAGAACTTGCAAATTCAGGGATCAACTTTATCGGTACCGGTGTTTCCGGCGGAGAAGAAGGCGCGTTAAAAGGCCCTTCAATCATGCCTGGTGGACAAAAAGAAGCGTATGAATTAGTTGCACCGATCTTAGAACAGATCTCTGCTAAAGCAGAAGATGGCGCACCTTGTGTTACTTACATCGGCCCTAATGGTGCTGGTCATTATGTAAAAATGGTACACAATGGTATCGAATATGGCGATATGCAATTGATTGCTGAATCGTATGACTTGATGAAAAATATCTTAGGCCTTTCAGTAGATGAGATGGCAGATATCTTCAAGGAATGGAATCAAGGGGAACTGGATAGCTACTTGATCGAGATCACTGCGGATATTTTAACGAGAAAAGACGATGAAGGTACAGGTAAACCGATCGTTGATGTCATTTTAGATGCAGCAGGAAATAAGGGCACAGGTAAATGGACAAGTCAAAGTGCGCTAGATCTAGGTGTTCCATTACCTTTGATTACAGAATCAGTTTTTGCACGTTACATTTCAGCCTACAAAGAGGAACGTGTGCAAGCAAGTGAAATTCTAACTCGTACAAACGACTTTGAATTTACAGGAGATAAAAAAGAACTTGTTGAGAAAATCCGTGAAGCTCTTTATTTCAGCAAAATCATGAGTTACGCTCAAGGATTTGCGCAATTACGGGTAGCTTCTAAAGAATATGGATGGGATCTACCATTTGGTGAGATCGCTAAAATCTGGCGTGCTGGTTGTATCATTCGTGCACGGTTCTTACAAAAGATCACAGATGCTTATGATAAAGAATCTGATATCGAAAATCTTTTGTTAGATGACTATTTTGTGGATATCACTAAAAAATATCAACAGGCTGTCAGAGATGTCGTTGCATTAGCTGTCCAAGCTGGTGTACCTGTCCCAACATTTTCTTCTGCAATTGCCTATTTTGATTCTTATAGAGCAGAACGCTTGCCAGCAAACATCATCCAAGCACAACGTGATTATTTTGGTGCTCATACGTATGAACGTGTGGACAAAGAAGGGATCTTCCACTATTCTTGGTATCATGAAGAGTAATCTTTCTACTTTTCGCGAATGATTGAATAAAAAATGACGAAAGAGCTGAAGTCGATCGATATGAAAGGACTTCAGCTCTTTTTAAAAATTTGTATCCATGCTAAAATGAATGTAGATTTTTAAATAGATTATCGGTATAATAATATAGTTTTGAATAAGCACGTAGAGAGAAAGGAAAAAAGATTAATGAGTAATATTCTAATCATTGAAGATGAAAAGAACTTGGCTCGATTTGTCGAGTTGGAATTAAAGCATGAAGGTTATAATGCAGAAGTTCATTATAATGGACGTACAGGATTAGATGCGGCCCTGAACAATGAATGGGATGCTATTTTGTTGGACTTGATGTTGCCAGAATTAAATGGACTAGAAGTCTGCAGACGAGTGCGTCAAGTGAAGAATACGCCAATCATTATGATGACTGCTAGAGATTCAGTCATTGATCGCGTTTCCGGATTAGATCATGGAGCAGATGACTATATCGTTAAACCATTTGCAATTGAAGAATTGTTAGCCCGCTTACGTGCATTATTACGTCGAATTGATATCGAAGGCGACAAAAATGTAGCGAAACAAACAACAATTACTTATCGTGATTTGACGATTGAAAAAGAAAATCGTGTTGTACGACGTGGCAGTGAAGTGATCGAACTCACAAAACGTGAATACGAACTATTACTTACGCTGATGGAAAATGTCAATGTTGTGTTAGCGCGTGACGTTTTGTTAAATAAAGTATGGGGATATGAAACAGAAGTCGAAACAAACGTTGTAGATGTTTATATTCGTTATCTTCGTAATAAAATCGATGTTCCTGGAGAAGAAAGCTATATCCAAACAGTTCGTGGAACAGGTTATGTGATGCGCTCGTGATAAAACAAAAAAAATCAGAAAAAAGAGAACTTAAAGGTCCCTCCTTGACTATCAAGTGGGCCTTTGCAAGTTCTTTCTTTATATTTGTAGTGTTTACTATTTTCGCAGTCATCACGTATAAGTCATCGATCAACCTTCTCGTTGCGAAAGAAAGAAACAATGTAGAAAGAACGATCTCAGAGGTTACTTCTCGTTTGGCTAACTCAGATGAGGAATTAACGCTTGTTAACACTTATCGAAACTTGACAAATTCAAGAGATCGAGATGGCAGTGTGAATGACACGTCGATCATTGAAGGGAATTTGATGAAGATCGATTCTTTTATTTCAGAATTAGGCCAAGAATCAATGGACTTATATGTATATGATCTAGATGAAAAATTGATTTTCAAAACACATGAGAAAGACCGTTCGCTGATCCAAGCAACACGGAAAGTCCCAACGATCGTTACCTTGGATGGAAAGACAGGCTTCCTTTCGGTACAACCGATCTATTCCAAAGAAACACGAGAAAAAATCGGGTACGCTCAAAGTTTTTATGAGCTTTCTTCTTTTTATGATATCCGCAATAAGCTTTTGTTGACGCTGATAGTCTTAGAGATCGTTTCGTTGATCTTGAGCAGCATACTAGGGTTCTTCCTGTCCTCTTATTTCTTGAAACCATTGAAGCTCTTGAGAGATACGATGGATACGATTCGAAAAGATCCACAGTCGGATATTCACATGCCTGAGATAGACACAAACGATGAACTAGCCGACTTAGCAGAGATATTCAATGAAATGCTCGATCGCATGCGTCTATATATCGAACAGCAAGAACAATTCGTAGAAGATGTTTCTCATGAGTTGAGAACGCCTGTCGCGATTATTGAAGGTCATTTAAGCTTGCTGAATCGCTGGGGAAAAGATGATCCTGAAATACTTGAAGAATCATTAACTGCAAGCATGCAAGAAATCAGCAGAATGAAAAGCTTAGTACAAGAAATGCTGGACCTTTCTCGAGCAGAACAAGTGGACATCCACTATGCAAACGAGACGACCTTAGCGAAAGAAGTAACGTACCAAGTGTATAATAACTTCAAGATACTTTATCCGGACTACGTTATTACATTAGACGATGATTTGACAAAAGAAGTGACATTGCAGATCTATCGCAATCATTTCGAGCAATTGATCATTATTATCTTGGATAATGCTGTAAAATATTCTACAGATCGAAAAGAAGTGCATATCTCGATTTCATCTACTTTGAATGAATTTGAAATTGCTATCCAAGACTTTGGGGAGGGGATACCGCAAGAAGATCTGAATAAGATATTCAATCGATTCTACAGAGTTGATAAAGCAAGAGCACGGACAAAAGGTGGCAATGGCTTAGGCCTTTCGATTGCCAAACAATTAGTAGAAAGTTACAAAGGGAAGATTATTGCAGAAAGTGTGGTTGGCCAAGGAACGATTTTTAGGATTTTCATTCCAATCATCAAAAAAGAAAACAAGTAAGGAAAGTGCCTTGCTTGTTTTTTTATTTTATAAAGGACGAATAAAAAGACAAAGACGGATGGGAGAAAGAATAGAAGGTAAAAACACTTTATGGCTAACCGAACTTTTCAGACGATATCGAGTAAAAAAGTTGCTTAAATAAGGAAAAAAATGTTAAAAAACACGTTTGTATCGGTGAATATTCGTGTTTTGAAATAATAGAAAAAAATGTATTTTTTCTATTGCATTTTACTTAAGTACTTGATATATTATTATTTGTTCTGACAAAACGATATTCAAAATCTTGTTACATTTCATAAAAAAAGATGTTGACGAACATTTTGGATCGTGTTATAATAACGAAGTCGTTTTAGAAATAGGAGCTTGAAAGTCTTTTATATCAATAAAAAAGCTGTTGACAAATAACAGCTAATGCGATAAGATAATCAAGTCGTTAAGAACACGACAAACAATTCGAAAAAAACTTTTGAAAGAAAGTTGTTGACAGAAACTTAAGAATCTGTTAAAATATAAGAGTTGTTAAAACAAAAAAGATTAGACCTTTGAAAACTGAACAAAGTAAGACAAACCAAATGTGTAGGGCGTCTTGATTGATTCAAGACAACAAACATT
>NZ_QPTY01000028.1:0-41362 GCF_005236045.1 Enterococcus sp. VV15 | reverse complement strand
GAAAATATATTAAGTTTGATCAATGAGAGACCGGTAAAACATTGTATAGTATTTTACACAGGATTATGGACTTGACTTTTATTTAGGAGTGGATGACGATGGTGTATCAGTAACTTGTTCAATTGAAGGAGATAAAAATAAAAAGTATAAGGTCTGGGAAGAAACTATAAGTAATTGGGTGGCTAATGGTTTAGACCAGAGGTAATCGGACTTATACATGTAGATCCTAATAGTGATCCGTTTAAAATTTCTGTTTTCTCTGAGTTAAATACTTCCGTCCCAGCCTCTTTAATAGTTTGAATTTTTAGAAAGTTCATCTTTTATTTCTATTTTAGAGATGTTAAAATGGAAGTTAAACTATTATAGGGGTGATGATTTGTTAGATAAGTTTTTGGATATGTCTTTAGTTCAACGAATTGGTTGCGGTATCGTAGTTGGTATTATAGTTGGTATTTTTTTGCCCTCATGGACATTTATCGCCATACTGGGAACCTTATTTGTTAGTTGCTTAAAAGCCATTGCGCCTCTCTTAGTATTTTTTCTGACAGCAGCTTCGATTGAAAAACATAAAGTTGGAAATGAAACCTATGTCAAACCTATTTTATTTTTATACTTAGGTGGCACGTTCCTCTCTGCATTAGTTGCAGTAATCGTTAGTTCGATGGTTACGATTCCGATCACCTTGCAGGAACAGGTCACTGAAAAGGCACCACAAAATATCGGCAGTGTCTTATCTACGATGTTGACTAACGTGACACAAAACCCGATTCAAGCAATCATTGAATCAAATTATCTAGGAGTTTTGTTCTGGGCTGTCTTGTTAGGGCTGGCTTTACGTAGTCGTTCGGAAACAACGAAAGAAGTCGTGGATCAAGTTTCTGTAGCCTTGTCACATGTAGTGCAGCTGATCATTGCATTTGCGCCGGTCGGTATTCTAGGATTGGTCTATCAATCGATCGCAACGACAGGGGTATCTGGATTAGCAGAATATCTTCAACTAGTTCTGGTATTAGTAGGAACCATGTTGTTTGTCGCTTTAGTTGTGTATCCATTTTTGACTTTCTTATTCATCAAAGAAAATCCCTATCCGTTGATTTTCTTTTGCTTAAAAGAAAGTGCGATTCCTGCCTTCTTTACACGCAGTTCGGCAGCCAATATTCCTATCAATATGACGTTAGCCGATCGATTGAAGTTAACGAAGGAGTCCTATGCAATCTCAATTCCATTGGGAGCAACCATCAATATGGGGGGCGCTGCTATAACGATTACCGTGATGACATTGACGACGGTACAGGCATTAGGGATCGAGGCGTCTTTTGCTTCAAAATTGATTCTTAGTCTATTGGCTGCCATTGCTGCTTGTGGAGCTTCAGGTGTTGCAGGTGGCTCATTGTTATTGATTCCTTTGGCTTGTAGCTTGTTCGGTATTTCTAATGAGGTTGCGATGCAAGTCGTAGGTATCGGATTTATTATCGGTGTGATCCAAGATTCGGCAGAAACAGCTTTAAATTCATCTAGTGATCTGTTGTTCACAGCGATTGGGGAATTAAGCGCGCGGAAACGTAACGGAGAAGCAATCTCCTTAAAAGATTCCTTAAGTAACTCAAACTGATTGCTTTTCTCTGATTGATTTTCTGGAGTGGTGATCGACCGAAAACAAAAAGAGACTGGGACAACACTTGTCTCAGTCTCTTTTAGTATCTCTAAAAACGGATAAACGGTGAGACAAACGTCGCATCTTCGGAAAATAAGCAGAAATTTACCAAAAATTTGAGAAGCAATTGTCAGAAATTCCTTCTTATTTCTTGATACTAAACACTTTTGTCTCAACCTCTTTTTATTTTGAAAAAAATATAACCAAGTAATTTTTTTTAGGATGGAGATGAACAAAATAAAAAAGAGTATATAGGATTAAAAAAGACGTTAAACTCCATTTTTAAGGCTTTAGTTGTGAAGAAATATATGTATTTGAAATAAAAAATATCTAGGAACTTCGATGAAGCTAGACTAAAATGGTTTTGTTTGATAGTTCATGTTCATCGTGTTCTAAAAAATAAGCAGTACTAAGAATCCATAACTATCTTGGGTAGAGTGATTTTTGTTAAAGATTTTTTGTGTTAACAGCTTAGATAAAACAATCATCGTCTTTATTAATAAAAAAATGGCTTATTAATGGATGTGAAAAAAAATGGAAGAATTAGAATCAATAATTTTTGAATTAATTATTTAAAATATAGTGAAAAATATTTTCTTGTTAATTCTTCACAAACTAAATGATTACTCAGTACTATACAAGTTTTGGTAGAGGCGTGGAACAAAAGGATTTTCCTTTTGTCCCACGCTCAGACTTTTTTAACTTTCTTCTTTTAAATAACGCCACAATGTTGTTCGACTGATACCCAATTGGTTGGCTGTTTTTGTTTGGTTGCCCTCATTTTGGTCTAATACATGTAAAATGATTTCTTTGGTATAGTCAAACAAAGTGGGGTGATGCAAGGGACTTTTGACGGTAAAGTGATCCTTGAGATTAGTGAAGTTTTGGACCACTCGTTCCTTGTTCAGCAATTCTGTGACTTGGTGTTCCGAAATATAATGGGTGCTTGCGTCGACGACAAGTTCTTTGATACAGTATTGCAACTGATCGAAGTTTCCAGGCCAGTCAAAAGCTAGAAATAATTCGAGAGCTTTTGGTTCAAAGCCCATGATTTCTTTTGTGCATTCGATGTTCATTTTATTCAAGAGCAAAGTTGTGATGATGCTTAATTCATTTCTGCGTTCTCGAATTGCGGGTGCATAGATCTTTGCACAGTTTAATTGGCTTACTAGTCGATTGAAGATCGTCTGGTCTGTTGCTTTATTGCTGTCATAGGTAAAGATCAACTGATTGTGGTTGAGTACATTGGTGGTTTTGATCAACGTGACGAGGCGTTCGGTTGCTGATGCACTTAATTGTTCGACGTTTTCAAAGAAAATCGTATTGTGGATATCCACAAATGGACCATTCGTGGCATTGACCAAAAACTTCCATAATTTGTCTGTAATGAGTTTACAATTGATCGAGATCAGGTAGTTGGTATTTTTTGTCTGATCAAGATAAATTTGGTAAGCGATATTTTTTTGGGCAGTGCCACTTTCGCCAAAGATAAGATAGGAAGAATAGTAAGGCTCATATTGTTTGATTTCATGTTTGATTCGTTCAGGGATAAACTGGGAAAAAAACAGTTTTTTTGCGAAACTATCGGCGACTTCAGTTTTTTTCTGATAGGAAATATCTGGTTTATTGGTTACTGGTGGCGCACTGTTCTTATGAATGAAACAACTAAAATATTTTTGTCGATCAACAGTATAGGATTTTATTGTTAAGGTCACATATCTATTTTGAGTGCGGGAATAATGATGAATCTCTTTTTTTTCTGGTTTCATCTTGAGGACTTTGATGATTTCTTCTGAAAAAGATGGCACCAAGGTTGAAAATTCAATGGTATATGCAGCATCGTAGAGCAGTAGTTCTTGGTGTTGACTCATGATTCCTTTTTTCATGATTTCTTTTTTGTGTTTGACTTGTTCCACGTGATCAATGATCGATAATGCATCTTCGTAGGCACTTTTGATACTTTCAAATCCCGAAGTAATCAAAATCGTATTAAGAGATTTTAAGAGGGCGATGTGATTAGTGATGGCATCGCATAAGATCAATTCATAGTTTTTATCTACTAATGTATCAAGGAGCGCATCCGCATCAAGTGTTTCATCGATCGTATGGATCTCGATCTTGTAGCCCAAAAGGTCGCAGAGTAAATGAGCTTTTTCGGTGATACTGGGATAGCCGACGATCGCAAAATTGTTGGTATAGTTTTCAGCTAACCGAATCGAGCTTAGTACATCATAAATGGACAATGAGACATCAATGACCGGCAAAGAAACGACTTGACGAATCAGTTTGGCGGTTCCTCCTCGGGAGATGATGGCATCATAGCCATCGGTATACAGTTCAGCAGCAAGGGTTTGTCCTTCAACTAAATCAGCTGTGTAGATGGTTGTTTCCACTTCGGGATATTGTTCACTGATAATATGCATGGAATGATTCAATTCTTCATAAGGCGCAATGCCTAAAATCTTTCGTTTCATTTTTTTCCTCCCTAAATCACACGACTGTTTCGTATATGAACAATAATACCATGTAAAAATTAAATATGAATATTTATTTAAGAAAACGTTTCTAAATTAAACGTTTTTTTGCTTTTTTTAGAATGTGAACGCTTTATTATTCCAACTATAATCAAACCATGAAGTAGGAGGTGGTGAGTAGATGTTAAAGTTGTTAGTTATAGCAGACGACTTTACAGGAGCTTTGGATACTGGGGTCCAATTTTCGAAACAAGGTATCCAGACATTGGTCTCTACGGAAACAGTCGTCCAATATGACGCACTTCCACAGGAAATCGAAGTGTTAGTTCTCAATACCGAGAGTCGACATCTGACTTTTGAGCAGGCATATGAGAAGACAAAAAAGATTTTGGAAGATGCAAAAGTTTCCCAGATTCCATTTATTTATAAAAAAGTAGATTCAGCATTAAGAGGAAATATCAGCGCTGAGCTAAAAGCGATTCTTGACACGAGTGAACAAGCGCCTGTACCTTTTTTACCCGCATATCCTGAGATGAATCGGGTGGTGATTGATGGGCATTTATATATAGAAGATGTTTTGGTATCAGAAAGTGTTTTTGCAAAAGATCCTTATGAACCTGTGACTGAAAGCAATGTGATGCGGCGTTTGCAGTCGGAGGCGGGAATTGAGTCGGTGCTAGTTAAAGAGCAGGATTTACCAAAAAAAGGCGTAGTGATTTTTGATGCACAGACAGATGACATGTTGCTGACTCATGCAAAGCGTTTAGCAGATGAAAATCTTTTGGGTGTGACGGTAGGGTGTGCTGGGTTTGCCAAGATCTTAGCGCAACAATTATTTCCTGACGGTAAAGAAGTAGCATACAAATTACAAAAACCGGTGATAGTTGTTTGCGGGAGTGTCAATCCAATTACAAAAAAACAAATTGAGTATGTCGAGAAAGAGTATCCGCGAATCTCGTTAACTGCGCAACAATTATTAGATCCTACATATTGGGAAGCAAGCGTAGGGAAAAATGAGATCAAAGAGTACCTTCAATTGATGGAAACACAGCCATTGGTGATTTTTGAAACATACAGTGACCAAACAACCGCTGAAATTGTGACTTATAGTGAAGAAAAGGATTTATTTGCGGATGTATGTCGGTTTAGAATAGGAGAATCACTTGGAAAGTTAACGAAAGCACTATGGTCACAACATCAGGAGAATACCTTCTTGTTTACAGGAGGCGATACATTGTTCCAAGCGATGACTGTTTTGGGTGTGACTGGGATCAAGCCTCTGACGGAGATCAAACCTGGCGTTGTTTTGTCTGCCATTGAATGGAATAGTGAAGAAATGCAGGTGATCACAAAATCAGGCGGTTTTGGGACAGAAGAATTGTTTGAAGAAATTAGGTTGTACTAAAGGATTGAGGAGGAACTATTATGCTAACAGATTACAGTTTGAAAATGCCAAAGAATATTCGGGCAGGAGAACATGCCATCGAACAATTGGAAGAAATCATCAGCAACGGTGTCCATAAAATCGTTGTTTTCACAGACAAAGGTCTTTTGGGGTTATGTTTGGTGGATCTGCCAATCCAGATTATTGAAAAAGCAGGAATCGATTACACGGTTCTTTCTGATATTCCTGCAGAACCAACTTATCATGAAGCGCAAGGAGTGATCGATACCTTCAAGAAAGAAGCGGCTGACTTAGTCATCGCTGTTGGAGGTGGTTCAGTGATGGATGTTGCAAAATTGGCTTCGATCTTAGCAACAGATGACTATACAGTCAAAGATTTGTTAGATGATCCATTATTAGCGAAAAAACAAGTGCCAAGTTTGATGATTCCAACAACTGCTGGAACTGGCGCTGAAGCTACCCCGAATGCGATTGTGGGAGTGCCAGAAAAAGACTTGAAAATCGGGATCGTCAATCCTGAAATGATCGCTGATTTCGTGTTATTGGATGGACGAATGATCAAAAATCTACCAAAACCAATTGCAGCTGCCACAGGTGTAGATGCGTTATGTCATGCGATTGAATGTTTTACTTCAGCAAAAGCGAATCCAATCAGTGATACCTTTGCGCTAGAAGCGCTTGATTTGATCATGAACAATATCATTGAAGCCTGCACAGATCCAGAAGCATTGGACGCAAAACGTAAGATGCTGTTAGGTTCATTTTACGCAGGTGTAGCAATCACGGCATCTGGAACTACAGCGGTACACGCATTATCGTATCCTCTAGGGGGAAAATACCATATTGCCCACGGTGTATCAAATGCGATTTTGTTGACACCGGTCATGAAATTCAATGAACCAGCAATCAAAGATTTACTAGCTGTTGCGTATGATCGTGTGATCAAAGATGGTCATAAAGAGTGGTCTATCGACGAGAAGTCAGGCTATATGATCCGCCAACTGGATGAAATCGTCAAAGTTTTAGAGATTCCAACGAGTCTTAAAACATTCAATGTCCCAGAAGAAGACTTGGATGACTTAGTAGCAGCTGGAATGGAAGTGACTCGTTTACTTGTCAACAACAAACGGGAAGTTACACCAGAAGATGCTCGTGCCATCTATCTGCAGATCTTATAATTTGAATCCAGAAAGGATGAAGCATGTCATGAAAAAAATCGTTGGCATTACGATGGGAGATCCTGCAGGAATCGGACCTGAAATCTCCCTCAAAGCTTTTGCAGAACCGGCACTTTATGATAAATGTAACCCTTTGTTAGTTGGAGATAAAAGTGTCATTGATCACTATCTAGCAGAACATCCCGAATTAGCTGTGGCTGTGAATGTGATCAGTCAGCCAAAAGAGGGGAGCTATACTTTTGGGACGATCGACTTGATCGATTTGAAGATCGTGGACATGGCAAACTTCCAAGTTGGTGAAGTTTCTGATGTGGGAGGCGATGCGGCCTTTCAATATGTGAAGAAGGTTATTGAGTTAGCTTTAGCAAAAGAAATCGATGCGACAGTAACGAATCCATTGAATAAAGAGGCAATGAATGCTGCCGGACATCACTATGCCGGACATACCGAGATCTATGCCGATCTGACAGGTACGGATAAATATACGATGATGTTGGCGGATGGTAATTTGCGGGTAGTCCATGTGTCTACACATGTGTCCTTACGGGAAGCTTGTGACCGAGCAACCAAAGAACGTGTACTAGATGTGATTCGTATCGCAAATCAAGCTTGTAAAGATTTAGGGATTGAAAATCCTCGTGTCGCAGTCGCTGGATTGAATCCACACTGTGGAGAAAATGGGTTGTTCGGTCGTGAAGAAATCGAGGAGATCAATCCTGCAGTTGAAGCAGCTAAAGAGGAAGGAATCGATGTATCTGGTTCTTTACCTGCTGATACCCTTTTCTCAAAAGCAAATGGCGGTATGTACGATATTGTCGTAGCCATGTACCACGATCAAGGACATATTCCTTTGAAACTTTTAGGGTTCGTCTACGATCAAGAAGCACAAAGCTGGAAAGCTGTGCAAGGGGTCAATATCACGTTGAATTTGCCAATCATTCGTACATCTGTGGATCATGGAACGGCCTTTGACCAAGCAGGAAAATGGACAGCTAGCGAAGCCAGTTTAGAAAATGCAATCGACTACGCTATTCGTCTGGCAGAACACACAAAATAAGCACTAGCACAACATAAATTTTAGGGGGAGAAATACGTTGACACATTTAGAACAAGTACGACAATCAGAGCCAAATGGCGTCATGTACCGAGATGCATTTTTAAATGTTGATTTTGGTCTGATCCCAACTGGAGGCAACAACACGGCTCATGCACCTGCTTTGATCGAAACTACGGATGGCGGGATGTTGTGTGCGTGGTTTGCAGGTAGCTTTGAAGGAAGTGGCGATATCTCGATCGTCGTCTCGAAGTTAGATCCAAAAACACAAAGATGGTCCATTCCTGTCACTGTCTCAGAAGGTGTAGACCGCAGTGAACAAAATCCTTCTTTCTTCCGAGCACCAGATGGCAAGATTTGGCTGATCTATACTTCTCAAGTTAGCCGTCAAGAAGGAAAAGACAATATGCAGTTTACTTCGATCATCATGGTACAAAAATCAGCTGATGAAGGACAAACATGGGGAAAGCCAGAAGTTTTATTTGACAAAGAGGGCACGTTTGGACGACAAGGAATCCAGATCCTAAGTAATGGTCGTTGGCTTTACAGTACATGGTTGTGTGAAGATTCAGCTGATGGATTGACGAATGACCCGACAGAGTTCCAAGTATCAGATGATGCAGGAAAAACATGGCAGGCTGTACGTATGCCAGATAGTAATGGTCGAGTTCATGCAAATGTCGTGGAAATGGAATCTGGTCATTTAGTTGCTTTCATGAGAAGCCGCTTTGCTGATTTTGTCTATAGCAGTGAATCCTTTGATTTTGGTGATAGTTGGAGCGTGCCAGAAGCAACTGTTTTACCGAATAATAATGCCAGTGTTAGTGCCATCAAACTGGCAACTGGGGAAATTGCGTTGGCCTATAATGTCAATTCAGCACCTCATGCGGCTTTTGGGAAAGTTGCTTGGCCGGGCTTGCGAAATCCAGTTGCTGTCTCCATAAGTGAAGACTTTGGCAAGACATGGCCGATTGGTCGGGTTTTTGAAGCTGCAGAAGGCTACATCGGCGTTGAAAACAAAACCAATAATTCACAACATGAATACCCAACCCTTTATCAAGATAGTCAAGGGAACTTACATCTTGTTTATGCCTATCGCAATCGGATCTGTGTAAAGTATGTCCGCTTTACTGTCGCAGATTTGTTTGGTGAAAAAAGAGAAGCGGTCGGCATATACAATCCAACCTCAGGTGAAGGGGTAGAGAAATAACCAGAGTTATAAATTACTAATAGAAAATCAGTCGACAAATGCGTCCTGCCTCCGACAAACGGAGGTAGCGCAAGTGTTTGTCAAATAATAGAAATGAAACCGTATTCCATTGAAAAAAGAGGAGAAAATTACTATGAAACCAATCGAATTAAAAGGCATCATCAGCCCTATTTTGACCCCAATGTATGAGGATGAAACCATCAATTTTGATGAATTACGTAACCAAGTAGACCGCATGATCGATAATGGTATCCACGGGATTTTTCCTTTTGGTACAAATGGCGAGGGCTATATTTTATCTGCTGAGGAGAAAAAACTTGTTTTAGAAGTCGTAGTCGATCAAACGGCAGGTCGAGTACCGATCTATGCAGGGTCAGGAGCAATCTCTACAAAAGAAACGATTGCCCAAAGTAAAATGGCACAAGCCGTTGGTGCAGATGTTTTGTCGATCATTGCGCCAAGTTTTGCAGCAGCTAGTCAAGAAGAAATCTACACGCATTACAAAATGATTGCCGAAGCAGTTGACATGCCGATCGTGCTTTATAATATCCCTGCTCGAACTGGCAATGCCATCGCACCAACAACAGTTGCTCGTCTTGCGCAAATCGAAAATATTATTGGAGCAAAAGATTCAAGCGGAAACTTTGCCAATATTTTAGGGTATATCGATGCAGGAAAAGCAAAAACAAATGGAGAATTCTACACGCTGTCAGGAAATGATCAGTTGATCATCTGGACGTTGTTAGCAGGAGGAACTGGTGGTATTGCTGGTTGTGCCAATGTCTATCCGAAAACAATGGCATCAATCTATGATCTGTTCGTAGAGGGCAAGGTCGAGGAAGCAAAAACGGCGAATGAAAGTATTCAAGCTTTCAGAAACTGCTTCAAATATGGTAATCCCAATACAATCGTTAAAACTGCGGCAGCGTTACTTGGAAATAATGTAGGAAAATGCCGTGCGCCATTCAATCAGATTCCAACAGAAGGCATCGAGGCACTGAAAAAAGTATTAGAGGAAACCACAGCAAAAGGCATGCGCTAAGAAGTTTATAAGCATTTATTTGCTTGTTTGTAGGTGAAAGCAGTGGGAAGAGAGATATGTGACATAAGTGAATACGAAGACTGTCTGAACAGGAAGAGCCTAGGACAGAAGTGTTTAACTCCGAGAAATTATCGAAAATTGTTTTTCAAATTTTTGTGAATTTTGGCTGATTTAAGAAGGAGTTGCTTCTGCTCCCACCGTTTATCCGTTTTTAAAGAATGAGACAAAAGTGTTTCTTACTTTTGTC
Source organism: Enterococcus sp. VV15 (assembly GCF_005236045.1). Taxonomy (NCBI): domain Bacteria; kingdom Bacillati; phylum Bacillota; class Bacilli; order Lactobacillales; family Enterococcaceae; genus Enterococcus; species Enterococcus sp. VV15. The sequence goes on along the minus strand of NZ_QPTY01000028.1, from coordinate 31,098 downwards.
CCACGCTGCAATTCTACCTGTTCCAGAAAATAGTGATCCTTTGTATTTTTTCTTTTTAGCCTATGTCATCCTCTTCTACTACTTATGCATATGACTAGAGGAGGACACAATGACTATTCAAATGATGATTGCATTAGCAATTACCGTAGTAATGATTGTTTTAGTAATGATTGAAAGAATTCCCTTCGGGGCAGCGCCATTATTTGCTTGTTTGTTGTTAGTCATTTTTGGTATTACTGATATCAAAGGCGCATTTGCCGGTTTCTCAAATTCGACCATCATCATGTTGGCTGAGTTCATGGCGATTATTGCCGCTCTGGAGAAGACCAATTTTATTGTCTTTTTTAAAAAAGCCATGTTTTCGATGGCGAACAAAGGTGGCTTCAAGTCTTATATTCTCATCATTCTGGTAGTGATGTTAGGATGTAGCTTGTTCGGCACAGGGTCAACTGCTTATTATGTATTGACACTTGGATTGTTATCGACATTGCCTTATTCGGAGAAATTACCACCATCAAAAGTGATCATAACGGCAGGATTCGCGACGAATCACCCGTTGATTCCTTTCAATACAGCGTTACAATATGGAATCGTGATCGCCGTCTTAAATTCTGCCGGAATCATGACAGAAGTTTCTGTTTTCAAATTTGCAATTGTTAACTTGTTTTTATCCATGGGCTTTTTAGTCAACTGTATCATTCAGTATAAATTTCTTCCTGATCACCCTACCTCAGAAGAATGCAAAGATGTGGATGTGGTCAACACAAATGAGAACGTTTCCCAGTTGCCAAGATGGAAAGAACTAACCACTTATGGCGTGTTTATTTTTGCAGTGATTGGTATGTTGCTACAAAGTAAAATTGGCGATGCCGGCTACGCAATGGCGGGTTTGTCTGTTGCCGTGATTTTATTGATCGGTGTCTTAGATTTCAAAGAGATCCGCAATGCAATCAGTGCGCCAATCATCTTGATGTCTGCTGGTGTTATTGGTGTGGCGGATGCATTAGGTAGCACTGGATTGACCAATCTAGTTGGGACCTCTGTTGCTGGTATGTTGGGAGACAATGTGAATCCATTTGTGATGATCTTAGTATTCTGTATTTTAACTAGTCTATTGGCTACGCTGACAGGTTCGACCATAGGAACTGTCTATGTATTTACACCATTAGCAATCGCCACTTGTCGAAGCTTAGGGTTAGACCCAACTGCGGCAGCTTGTGCCATCGTTATGGCAGGTTGGTGTGGGCACTTCTTGCCAATTGATGGAATGCCAGCGATGATTTTAGGAACAGGCAAGTATACAGCAGCTCAATTCTGGAAATTCACGATCCCCCAATATTTTATTCGTCTCATCTTTGTAACAGTCGGAGCGACCTTGATGTTTCCAATGTAACAATGGAAAACACAGTAGAACAACTATCATGAAAGAGGTGTAAGACAATGGAAAATCACTTTGAATTAGAACATATTGGTATCAATATGGAGAATGAGACCGAAGCGCAAGAACTTGCAAAACAATTGAGTATGATCTTTAATTTGACACCGCGACATGGACAAAAATCAGAATTTGCTGGTGATTATTTTGAATGTATGAAATCTCCTTTCTTAGGAAAAAATGGACATATTGCTATGCAGACTGCCAATTTGGAAAGTGCAGTAGCAGAGCTGAAAGCTAAAGGGCTTTCCTTCAATATGGAGACAGCAGCTTATGACGAAGAAAACAAACTAAAGAACATATATCTTGCCGGAGAGTTTGGCGGATTTGCTATTCATATCTTAAGAAAGTAAAAACATTACGATTTTCTCCTTATCGAATACCAGTCATAGTAGAAAGAAATTTTGTTCTGCTATGATACTTTTTTGATAAAGAATGAGCGGATGGTAAAAAAGGTTAAGGAACAATGAAACTGGAGGAGATGGAAGTAGTGGAACTATGGTTTACCAAATCGAAAGAGGAAGTCTTGCGCTCACTGGATACTGATGTAAAAGAAGGCTTATCCAGTCAAGAAGCCGAAAAGAGACTGCAATCTTTCGGAAGAAATGAATTGGATGTTAAAAAGAAAGAAAGTATAGTGAAAAAAGTGATCGGACAATTAGAAGATCCAATGATCATCGTATTGTTGATCGCCGCTTTCTTGTCATATGTTTCCAGCGGATTTAAAGATTGGACTGATTCAGTCATCATTTTGCTGATTGTGGTGATCAACGCGATCATTTCGATTTCTCAAGAAAACAATGCCAATAAATCTTTAGAAGCATTGCAAAAAATGTCGGCGCCATTGGCTAAAGTTATCCGTAATAAAAAAATGGAACATATCGAAACAGCGATGTTGGTCCCAGGAGATATCATTGAATTAGAAGCTGGCGATTTAGTACCGGCAGATGTGAGGATCTTGTCAGCAGCAAATCTAAAAGCAGATGAATCTGCCATGACGGGAGAATCTGTTCCGGTGAATAAAAAAGCATTAGAGGGATTACCTGATGATACGGTTTTAGCCGATCGTAAGAATATGCTGATTTCCTCTACTGTAATCACTAATGGTCGTGCAACTTGCGTAGTCACTAACACAGGAATGAACACCGAAGTTGGTCGAATCGCGAATATGTTGATCTCAGAAGATAATAATACGACTCCATTACAACGTAAAATGGCAGAAATCTCTAAATTATTATCGATCATTTGTTTAGGTATCTGTATCTTGATGTTTGTCGTGGGTATTTTGTATAGTCGCCCAATCCTAGAAATTTTCATGATGGCAGTTTCTCTTGGCGTAGCTGCTATTCCAGAAGGTCTAGCAGCGATCGTAACGATCGTGTTAGCTTTAGGAGTGCAAGGTCTTGTTAAACGTCATGCGATTGTCAAAAAGTTACCTGCTGTTGAGACGTTAGGTGCTGCTTCAGTAATCTGTAGCGATAAAACAGGAACACTGACTCAAAATAAAATGACGGTAGTTGAAACTTTCGTTTACGGCAATGTAACACAAGAACAGTTGTTAGCAATCGGAGCATTATGTAATGATTCTAAGCTGACTGTTGACGGTAGTGAGTTCCGTGTGACCGGTGATCCTACAGAAACGGCATTTGTAAGTAAAGCATATGAAGAAAAATTAGACAAAAATGAGTTAGAAACAAGTTTGCCACGTGTGGCCGAAATTCCTTTTGATTCGGAACGTAAACTGATGAGTACGATCCATAAAACTGAACAAGGCTATCGCGTCATGGTAAAAGGGGCACCGGATGTTTTATTGAATCGTTGTACGATCGGTGAAGCAGATGCACAAAAGATTGCTGCTAAAAATGCGGATATGGCGTCGAATGCTTTGCGGGTACTAGGTGTTGCTTATAAAGATATCACTGAGATCCCAGAAGAATTATTCTCAGAAGATATCGAAAACCAATTAACATTTGTTGGACTAGTTGGGATGATCGACCCGCCTCGTCAAGAAGTCAAAGAAGCGGTCGCTCAATGTTATGATGCAGGGATCCGCCCAGTTATGATCACAGGTGACCATAAATTGACTGCTGTTGCAATCGCCAAGGAATTAGCTATTTTCCGTTCAGGAGATCTTGCGATGACAGGGGTAGAATTAGACATGATACCGCAAGAAGTGCTGGAAGAAGAAGTAGCAAAGTACTCTGTTTATGCCCGTGTTTCTCCAGAACATAAAATGAGGATCGTTAAAGCTTGGCAAGCCAATGGCATGGTCGTTGCGATGACCGGTGATGGTGTCAATGATGCTCCAGCCTTGAAAGTTGCTGATATTGGCTGTGCAATGGGGATCACTGGAACAGATGTGGCGAAAGGTGCTGCAGATATGATCTTGACGGATGACAACTTTGCAACGATTGTCCATGCTGTAGAACAAGGAAGAGGAATCTTCTCAAATATCAAAAAATCGATTCAGTACCTATTGAGTTGTAATATCGGTGAAATCATCACCATCTTCGTTGCTACCGCTTTGAATTTCCATCAAATGCCATTGGTAGCGATCCAACTACTATGGTTGAATCTTGTGACTGATTCATTGCCTGCATTGGCGTTAGGAATGGAACCAGGAGTGATGAAACAAAAACCTCGCGATTCCCGTAAAAGTATTTTTGCTGATGGTTTTGCTGCTAGCATGATTTTTTATGGTGTGCTAGTCGGAGTCATCACCTTGGCTGCGTATTGGTTAGGGGAATATGTCTTGTCTAATCCGAACATCGCCGATGGTACGGCAAACACAATGGCGTTTGCCACACTTGTCTTTGGTGAATTGACCCGAGCATTTGCTGTACGTAGTGAAACACGTTCCATCTTCAGCATTGGTGTGTTCTCTAACAGTGCCATGAACAAAGCCTTTTTGGTTAGCTTAGCATTACAATTAGCTGTCTTGTTCATTCCATTCTTGCAAGAAATCTTCAAAGTTCAAAGCCTTACAGGCATGGAGTGGTTGATCGTGATCTTGCTATCATTAGTGCCGCTGATCGTTAGCGAAATAACCAAAGCTTTTCGTAGCAAAGAATTACAGGTTTCAGATAATAGAGAGTTTTCAATGTAAAATTTAATGAAAAAAACATGGTATCATCGAATAGGACAGTAGAATATATGGAGAATTTGATCTATCTATTATAATCATGAAAAGGTCGAGACAGAAGTATTTAATTCGGACAAATAAGAAGAAATTCAGAGATTTGTTTTTCAAATTTTTGTGGATTACGTCTTATCTTTCGCAAGAGTGCTTCTGCTGTTTATACGTATCTAGAGCTTGAGACAAAAGTATTTCTTACTTTTTGTCCCAGGTTCTTTTTTATCAAAAAAATAGTTCAGAGTAAAGAAAATGGCTATATTGTAATGGGTTGAAAATAGATGGTTGAAAAAGTCTAAAATGATTAGACTTCATCTCAAATTTTTAGCGGTCCAGTGGATAATGAGGCTGGGACAGAAATGTTTAACTCCGAGAAATAAGAAGAAGGCGATTCTGCTACCACCGTTTATTCGTTTTTAAAGAATGAGACAACAGAGCTTCTTACTTTTGTCCCACGCTCTTAGCAAAAAGAAAAACGAAGCGAAAAAAACTGATTTTGCGTTCTCTTAGAATACTATGTTTTGATAGAATTGTTTTCTCAAGGATAATCAAACGGATATGCTTGATTGTCTGCCAGTTCAAGTGGCACAAAGTTCTACTTTTTTATTTGTAAGCGCAAACATATACTTAGCACAGAAAGGAAAATCAAATGATGAAAACGAGAACGGTGGAATTACTTCAGAAGTTTAGAGAATATCACTATCCGGTCAACGCGGAGCAGTTAGCGTCAGAATACCATGTAAGTAAGCGGACGATTCGTCAAGACATCCTTGAGGTGAACAGCTGGTTAAGGAACCAGAAGTTGTCAGAAATAAAGTCTATACGAAACAAAGGATTTTTATTATGTTTGACTGAGGATGAAAGAAAAAAGTTAATGGCAAAATTAGCTACATTTCATGAGGAGATATTGAGTCGAGAAGAACGGATCTTTGCATTAGTCTTAGCCATCGCATACGACACTCAACCTGTTTTTCTTAATCGTAAAGAAGCAGCTTTTATGGTTTCAAAGAGTACGATAGATGAAGATATTCGCCGTTTGAGAGCGGCATTGAACAAATATGGTATCGAAATCGTTAGTTATGGAAAACAGGGGTTGGTATACAAAGGAGCAGAGCGCACGATCCGTACGATGCTTTACGATTTGATCAACAAACAATTAGGAAGGATCGATTTTTCTTTTACGGATGAACTCAAGGTCACGCCCTCACAAAAGATATTCTATCGTTATTTTTCTACAGAAGACATCAAAAAAATAGAAAGAATCTATTCCCATAAACTAGCAAGACAAGAAGATGAGATTTATAAAAGTCAACTTTTATTGCTTACATTGATCTGGATTCAGAGGGTGAAAAAACATGAGTGGATCTCGACATTGACTTGGAAAAATTTTGATGATGAAAAAGCAGATTTTTCTGAATTTATCGAGCAGATAAAACGAGAGTTCCAGTTGGATGAGATTCCGCAGGTGGAACGTAACTACTTGCGATTTATGATCGAAACATTCAATTCACGAGATATTTCCAATACGTTTGAGTGGGTCCAAGCACAATTGTTGACGATTCAATTGATCCAGTTTGTTGAAAAAACAACAGCGATTCCATTCCATCTAAAGGAAGAACTACTATTTGAGAATCTCTACAAGCACATCGCTGCACTGATTGTGAGGATACAAAACAATGTGCAAGTCATCAACCCGCTAAAAGAAAATATCCGTACGACATATGAACCAATTTATCGTGTGGTTGCCCAATTCATGCCCGTGATCGAGGAAGCAGCTTCTGGTAAAGTGATCGAAGATGAAATTGCCTTTCTAGTCATTCACTTTTCAACTATCGCTAGTGCACTTCGACAAAATGTCATCGCTAAGTACAGATCGGTGGTTGTCTGCAATCATGGGGTGGCCACGGGAAATCTTTTAGCAGAGAATCTCAAAGAAAAATTTCCACAAATCGAGGTTCTCGCAGTATTGAGTTCCAAAGAAGTACCATTAGTGGATAAATTAGACGTTGATTTGATTTTCAGTACATTCAATTTGGCTTATCAAAGTAAACCGGTGCTTGTTATTGAACCAATTTTAACTGAGAATAATCGGCCAATAGTAGCAGAATTTTTAAAAGTTCATCATAACTTTCAGCGAATAAGGCCTGAAACGAAAGAATCAACTAGCTTATTCACTGATATTTTAGCGATAGTAGAAGGAAGCGGAGGAAAGATTGATCGCCATCTCTACTCTCGTTTAGAGGCATTATTTGAAAAAAACGGTTTAGAGATCAATAAAAGGGAGATTCAACCAATGTTAAAAGATATATTGACTGACAGTCATATTCTGATTCAAGAAAAAGCAGAAACATGGCAGGAGACGATTGAATTAGTCGCTAAGCCCTTAGTAAAGGAAAACATCGTTGAACCACGCTATGTCGATGCGATGGTCCAGGCGGTAGAGGAATATGGTGCTTATATCGTGATTGGGAAGCACTTAGCGTTAGCTCATGCACGACCGGAAGACGGAGTGAATCAATTAGGTGTTAGTGTCACTACGCTAAAACAGCCGATTGCTTTTGGAAATCAGGATATGGACCCTGTAAAAATCATTTTTTGCCTGGCTGCTGTAGATTCTTATTCACATCTGACAATCATGAAAGAATTGATTGAACTGATCAACAATGAGGAGAAATTAACCAAACTGATCAAATGCCAAACAATCGAAACGTTTAAAACACTACTGTTTCAGTAGTTAAAAAGGGGAAGAAGAAAATGAATAAACTGAATATTTTATTTGTATGTGGTGCAGGTTTAGGAAGTAGTTTTGCAGCTCAAATGTCTGCAGAAGATGTTTTGAATAAGTTAGGAGTGCAGGCTAAATTGGATCACTGTGATATTTCATCCGCTGTCTCCATGAGACCAGATGTGATTATCACTGCTGAGAATTTCCGCTCACAATTTGAAAAATTTCCGCTTGATCCGAGTACTGCGATGGTTTATTTGAAAAATATCGTTTCAAAAAGTGAAATTGAAGAAAAATTAACGCCAGTTTTACTGAACAAGGGAGCTATCTAAAAATACTATACAGGGGGAGAGACAATGGGCGTCATCAATTTTATCATAGAAAATATTTTGACACAGGCACCGATCATCATTGCGTTGATTGCGATGTTAGGACTAGTGTTACAAAAGAAATCCACTGGTCAGATCATCTCGGGAACGTTGAAGACATTGTTGGGATTCCAAGTATTAAGTGCAGGTTCAAGCATTATCGTAGGGAGTCTGACCTACTTTGGTCAAATCTTTACCGAAGGGTTTCAAATGCAAGGAATCATTCCATCTATTGAGGCAATCAATGGACAAGCAATGAATGAACTGGGGCTAGGTAGAGATATTGCGTTAACTTTTTTAGCTATTTTTATTTTTAATATAGTACTGGCACGCTTTACAAAGTGGAAATATATTTTCTTGACAGGGCAAGCAATACTTTGGATGGCTACTATGACAACTGTTTTTGGTTATTTTGCTGGATTACGCGGACTTGTGCTGATACTGGTTGGTGGATTTATTGGTGCAATTTTTGCGATTACCATGCCAGCATTGGCTCAGCCAATCATTCGTAAAGTCACAGGTTCTGATGACATTGCGTTAGGACATTTTTGTACGATCGGATATTTGTTTGAAGCGGGGGTAGCCAAGCTTTTTGGTGAACGGGGCGAGAATAAAAAGTCGATCGAGGACATCAAATTACCTGCTCATTTTGAATTTTTACAAGATACCTACTTATCGGTCATGGTGGTCATGGTTCCTCTTTATATCATCACGGTATTGTTTGCTGGAGAATCTTTTGCTGCAGAATTATCAGGAGGGCAAAATTACATTATGTTTGCTTTCTTACAAGCAATACAGTTTGTTGTCGGGGTCTATGTTTTGTTAGCTGGTGTTCGATTATTGCTTGGGGAGATCGTTCCAGCTTTTCGTGGGATCGCAATGAAATTAGTGCCAGATGCCATTCCTGCTTTAGATTGCCCAGTGTTCTTTCCATATAGTCCGAATGCAGTGATCTTAGGGTTTATAACGACGACGATCGGGACAGTCATTGCAATGTTTACTTTACCATTGTTTGGATTAGCGATGATTCTACCAGGAATGTTGACTAACTTTTTTGCAGGCGGTACAGCAGGAATCTTTGGAAATGCTGTTGGTGGACGACGCGGTGCCATCATTGGCGGGATTGCCCATGGATTTTTTATTACATTATTACCTGCACTACTCGTAACGATCTTCAATTCGATGGGCTTCATCAATGCGACTGCAACAGATGTCGATACAGTCGCTGCAGCTTTATTCTATGCATGGATCTTAAGTCCTATCTTAAAAGTATTTTAAAAGGAAAGTAGGAAAAGAAAATGTTTGGGTTTAAAAAAAAGAAAAAAGAAGTACCAAAAGAAGTACCAAAAGAAATGCCTAGTCTTTCTGAGGAAGAATGTACTAGACTCCAACAGGAAATCAAAAAGCTTGAGCAAGAACTTGCTAGTTGTGAAGAATCAGAAAAACAAGCAAAACTATTTGAACAAATAGGGCTTGACTATGGTGATTTGGATGAAATCGAACAAGCAATCTCTGCTTTAGAAAACAGTTTGGCACATAAAGAAAGTATCGGCGATGGGTATAAGCGATTGATGTCCCTTTACAACAGAAAAAGAGGTGAGGCTGCGCGTAAAGGGGATGATCAAGGGATTGATTATTATATGGGGAAAATGGACGATATGCGGCAAATAGCCAAAAAAGTCACGATCAATGGAAACAACTAATACGATAAAGGTGGATGAACAAATGTATACAACATTAACAGAAGTAACCAAAACAGCAGAAGTATTGAATTTTACGGTAGGTGCCTTTAATACGCATAATCTAGAAATGTTGCCGGAAATGTTACGTGCAGCGAAAGAGATGGGGGCACCGATCATTATCCAAACAAGTGTCGATACGGCAAGATATATTGGGATGAATGTATTGGTCAATGTGGTAAAAACGATTGCCAATGAAGAAATGATCGATGCAGTTCTTCATTTGGATCATGCACGTGACTTTGACGATATCAAGCAAGCAATCGATAGTGGCTATAAGTCTGTGATGTATGACGGCTCTCATTTACCTTTTAAAGAAAATATTCTAAAAACAAAAGCTGTGGTGGAATATGCCCATGCTCATGGTGTTTCTGTAGAAGGAGAACTAGGGACGATTGGTGGTACAGAAGAAGGAATTCACGTAGCTGAGAATGATAAGATCTATACAAAACCAGCAGATGCGGTAGAGTTTGTGGCAGCAACAGGGGTGGACGCTTTAGCAATCGCAATCGGGACGAATCATGGTCAGTTCAAATCCAAAACAGAAGTGAATCTTCCTTTATTAAAAGAAATAAACGCTGTAGTAGATGTTCCATTAGTTATTCATGGTGGAACAGGCGTAAAAGAAGAAGATTATCCAGAATTGATCAACAATGGTATTCGCAAATTCAATGTTGGAACAGAACTATTAGTAAACTGGACCAAAACAGCTAAAGCAACTTTCGGTGAAACAGAAATCAGCAAATCTTTGCGCTATAATGTTATCCCAGCCAATGAAGCAGTAAAGGAAATCATCAAACATAAAATCGGGTTATTTTTAAATGTAGGAAATGGGATCTATGCAGAAACGAAGTAAACGAAAAAAGTATTTCATTCTTTTGGCTGGGAGTCCTGGAACTGGCAAAACCTACTTAATGAGCAAACTTCGTGAACGATTTCCTACCATGTATACGATCACACTTGATGAAATCAAGGAATATTATGCAGAATCGCTTGGTTTTACTAATTTAAATGAACGAGCAGAACAAGAAAAAAACAAAGTCTATCCATTCTTTTATCGCGCATTGGAATTATATATGGAAGCTGGTAAAAAAGTGATCGCTTCCGAATATCCATTTAGTGACAAACAAAAGGAGAAACTGCAGTTTTTAGCAAAAAAATATGAGTATGAAGTGATTACCATTCGATTGGTCGCTGATTTTGAGGTTTTATGGGCACGTCGTCATCAAAGAGATCGCGAACCAGAACGTCATCTTAGCTATATCATGGATCATTATCACTATGGGGACCAGTTAGAAGATCGATCAATGGGCACGAATCACATCACGAAAGAAGCATTTAAAAAAATAATTAATGCGCGACAATATGATCGTTTCGCACTAGGAACCCTTTATGAATTTGATGTTACTGACTTTAACAAAGTAGATTATACATCGCTACTCGATCGATTAGAGTGGCAAGTTGCACATGATGAATGATCAAGAATGTCATTTTTGATGTACGTAAAGAAAGTGAAAAATCGGCAGGATAGCATGTATATGATTTAGCAAAAAGTCAATTTTTTTCTTACTAACTCTGAATAAACGGCGGGAATAGAAGTTGCCTCTTTTTGAGGAATACTTCATTCCTGCCCCTTTTTTCTTTAACAATTCAGACTGTATTCATTCCAATTCTATTCTCCAAGTATTTTCTGCAACTAGGGAGAGTGAGACAAATCTAAAAATCAGTTTTGCTGCAGACTCTCGAATAAACGACTTTTGTCTCGACCTCAAATAAAAAATAAAGAGAGGCGTATATTATTTTGAGCAATAAAATAGCCAGTGGATAGTCAACACGTTGAGAGGGGGAGAACGGTGTCAAGGATAATTGCAGTCACACCAGAGCAGTTAAAATCTCAAGCAAAAGTTTATTCGCAAGCATCAACACAACTACAGGAGGCAATGCTAAGAGTCAATACGATGAATCAGCAAATTGCCCAAGAATGGAAGGGCCGAGCCTTTCAAGCATATCTTGAACAATACAACCAACTAGAAGAAAGTATCAAAAAGATGGAGGAGCTACTAAAAAACATTGATCGGCAACTAACGAATTACGCGACTACAGTTGCACAACGAGACCAAGAAGATGCTTATTCCTTTGGGCTTTGAACGTAGTCATGTGTGCATAGCGGCATAGCAAAATGAGTGAAAAAAGAAGCTTTGTTAGGTACAGCTCCAGTTGTCACCCTCTTTTGACTTAGTGATAGTAAATAAAGCGATTCGACTGAGGGAAGGGAATGTCCTAGCTGATGATCCATTAGGAACTGGTGATTCTTTCGCAATAAAAGAAAGTTAAATAATCGAGGGGTTGGTGTTTTGAATGGACAAAGCAAAAGCACAGAAGAACTTACCTTGCAAGAGACACAAGATTATGTGGTGATAACTTTAAAAGAAACACAATATCAACTAGAAAGATTGGATCAATACCGTTTATTTTTAGAGAAACAAAAAAATTTCATGGTCGGGGAAATCCTCTCCTCTACAGAAGAAAAATTAGTGATCCGATATCACAAAGAAAAAGGTATGCAGTCTTTAGCACAAATAGGAAAGGGGATCGATCCTTACCAACGATTGGTGATTGCCCAAAAAATGGGAGATCTAGTGGGTTTCTTAGGTAGCCCAGTTCAACCGTATCTCCATCCTGACAATCTATTTATTTTTGGTGAAGAATTGAGGATCGCACATCGGGGATTCATACAATCCGTAGTTCCTTATGTGATGGAGCAGTCCTTATTTATTAAACAGTATCGTGCGCTGCTCTTGGCTATCTTACATCCTGAAACTGATTATCGAGGATTGATGGAAGGCATCAGTGTATTTAGGGACGTTTTTTCCAAAAAAATACAAGAAGCAGGAACGATCAACGAGCTCCATCAATTGATAGGAACACGGATCGTCCAACAAAAAAACAAACGTCAAACAGAAAATTTCTTTGTGAAAAAACGTAAGTATATGTTATACAAATGGGGAATGGTGATATTTATTTTCCTGACAAGTTGTTTTATGGGGATCGTTGGCGACTATCAGCTAAAACGAATACCAACACTCGAACGTCTCAGCCAAGCAAAAGCATTGTTTATTGATGAGGATTATCCAGGTGTTTTAATGATGTTACAAGAGGATAAAATCGCTGATCTTTCGGAATCTACTCGATATATATTGGCGGTAAGTTCAGTCCATGTAGCCACGTTAGCTGACAAACAAAAAAGAGGGATCTTAGAGCTACTATCAAAAAAAGCGAGTGATGATTTGGTGCTTTATTGGGTGTATATCGGGAAAGGCGATTTAGAAAAGGCGTTAGAGGTCGCCAAGAGATCTGAAGATAAGCCGGCTATTTTATACGTCTATACCAAGTTATACGATGAGTCACAAACAAAGCAACAGATGGAGAGTAAGAAAAAACAGGAACTACGTATAGAGTATAAAGAAGCAATTGAGTACTATTCCGATTTAGTAGAAGGGAAATTTATCACTGACTAAAAAATCGTTCCAGTATTCCTATGGATGATAAGCTCCATTCCTCGTTTCACTGACGGGATAAGAAGAAAGCCTGATCGGTTCTCTGAAATCGATGCAAATGAACGTCAACAGCAAACTACAACAAAGGATGTCAAACTAAGCAATGGTACAACGAATGAAAGAATCATTGAAAATAGAACAAGATGAACAGTATCATTTATTCAAAAAAATTTAAATAAATGACTAGTTGAGATTGTGAAGCAAATCCCATACGGGTATAATGTTCAAAAAAGGAGGAATAAGAAATGAGAATTGCTATTGCAGGTGCTGGCGCGATGGGCAGCCGCTTTGGATTAATGTTACAACAAGGAGGAAATGAGATCTTGTTGATCGATGGGTGGGCAGAACATGTCCAACAAATCCAAGAACATGGACTAAGAGCGAACTACAACGGAAAAGAAGTAGTGGTCCATTTACCGATCCTTTTGCAATCAGAAGTAGGTGAATCTGACCAAGTTGATTTGATCATTTTATTTACGAAAGCGATGCAGTTGGAAAAAATGTTGAAAGACATTCAATCGTTGATCAAAGAAGATACGGAAGTATTGTGTTTGCTGAATGGTATCGGTCACGAAGATATCATCGAGAAGTTTGTTTCAATGGAGAATATCTATATCGGGAATACAATGTGGACAGCCGGTTTAGAAGGTCCAGGCCAAGTAAAATTATTTGGTGACGGTTCAGTCGAATTACAAAATTTAGGTGCTGGGAAAGAAGCAGCAGCGAAAGAATTGGCGCGTAAATTATCGGAATCTGGTTTAAACGCTAAATTCTCTGACAATATTCGTTATTCTATTTATCGAAAAGCATGTGTGAATGGAACGATGAATGGGTTATGTACGATCTTAGACGTGAATATGGCTGGATTAGGTAAAACCACGACCGCACATAAAATGGTTGAAACAATCGTCAATGAATTTGCGAAAGTTGCTGCATTTGAAAATATCCATTTAGATATTCCAGAGGTGATTGAACATTGTGAATCATGCTTTGACCCAGCAACGATTGGAATGCATTATCCTTCTATGTATCAGGACTTGATCAAGAATCATCGCTTGACTGAAATTGATTATATCAACGGTGCTATTTCTAGAAAAGGTAGAAAATATGGCATAGTTACGCCGTATTGCGATTTCTTAACAGAACTTGTTCATGCAAAGGAAGATAGTTTAAATGTAAAATGAGGGAGCGAGATTATATGGAAGAGACAAAACATCTATCACCAAAAATTTTTCTAAATAAGGTACTGGCAGGAACCGCTACAGGAATCATCATTGGTTTAATCCCAAATGCAGTATTAGGAGCCATTTTAAAATATTTTAGTAATTATTCAATAGCAGTGACAATCGCACAAATGGCAGTTGTTTTTCAGTTAGCAACGCCATTGATCATCGGCGGTTTGATTGCATTACAATTTGGGTTTAATCCAATGAAAATGATGGTAGTTGCCGGAGCAGCTTTTGTAGGTTCGGGGGTAGTCAAATTTGCGCCTGATCTTGGGGAAACAGGAACTTATGTAGGTTCTGGAACAGGAGACATCATTAACACGATGCTTACTGCCTCGATAGCGGTTCTTTTGATCTTATTGATTGGTGAACGTTTTGGCTCTGTCGCAATTGTATTGACACCAATTGTTGTTGGGGTAGGAGCCGGTTTGATCGGGTATTACTTGTATCCTTATGTTACGGCTATTACTTCAGCAATCGGTACCTTGATCAATAATTTTACCACGCTACAACCTCTATTGATGTCGATTTTGATTGGTTGTTCTTTCGCCTTTTTGATCATTTCACCGATTTCTACGGTAGCAATCGGTATGGCGATCCAATTAAACGGCGTTTCTGCTGGGGCAGCTGCTATGGGTGTTGCAGCTACTACAATCGTTTTAGTTGTGAATTCGTGGAGAGTCAATAAACCTGGAGTAACGATCGCCATTGCACTCGGAGCGATGAAAATGATGATGCCTAACCTGTTTCGAAAACCAATCATTCTAGTTCCATGTTTGGTCAGTGCGGTGATTTCCGCTATTCCAGTTGCACTGTTTTCTATTTCTGGGACACCGTCATCTGCTGGATTTGGCGTCGTTGGCTTAGTCGGACCATTAGCTTCTTTAGATGCAGGATTGAGTCTCGTTCTTACTTTTGTATGTTGGCTAGTTGTGCCTTTGATTGCGGCTTTACTGACACAATTCATCTTTGAAAAAGTATTGAAACTCTATGATAGAGAAGATGTATTTAAATTTTTAGGTTAGTCTGTGAAACAGTCAGAAAAATTTCCAAGAATATCCACTGATGATAAACTCGTGGGGCTCTGATCAAAAACAATCAATAAGAGTTCTGATACTGAAAACAAAAAAGGTCGGTTGTTCGGATCGAGTGGACAAGAAAGTGATTTTTTGCCTCACCTAAGACAGAAAATCTGTTGGAGGCATTCTTGGAAAGCCTCTTGGGAAAATTTGGTTTAAGCACAGCTAATAATAAGCTTGGATGTTGATTTTTTCGATTATAGAAAGTCCTTCTATAGTGAATCAATCGTTCATCCAAGCTTATTTTATAGGGAGAATAGCAAAATAAAAGCTATCGTTTGAAAATGTTTAATCGATTTACTCCGACAAGGAATAAGGTAGAGCACTTTCGTGGTGGTAAGCTGCGTTTGGCACAATACCTAATCTGTAAGAAATCGTTCCGCCTTCTAGCAAGTCTTCGTGAGTAAAGAAAAGATCTGTGTGAGGGAGATTTTTTCTTTTTACCTCATGAATAAATTGATGCTGCGGCTGATTGGGTGACGTTTCGATAGTCAGCGTCTTTCCGTTAGATAAGGCAATGATTGCTTTATCCATCAGTGGCATTCCAATAACGTATTCGCCTGTTCCTGGCGTTACAGGGTAAAATCCTAAGCTATTGAAGATGTACCAAGCAGCCATGCTGCCATTGTCTTCGTCTCCTGGATAACCGGTCGGCGTATCATCAAAAGTCTGTGTCAACAATTGTTTGAGCAAAGGTTGAGCCATTTCTGGTTTTCCGATATAGCTAAAAAGATAAGGATAATGGAAACTTGGCTGATTCGAGATAGCTAACTGACCAAATTCGATAGCGGCCATTTCACTCATTTCATGGATCTCAAAACCATAGCCCCCCACTTCAAAGCTTGGTGCTTGGTTGCATAATTCGATCAATTTTTCTTCAAATTTTTGCTTTCCACCATGGGCTTTGATCAGGCCAGCGAAATCGTGGTAGACAGCAAAGCTACTTTGCCAAGCACTGCCTTCTGCATAATCTTGGCCCCAACGGATAGCAGAAAAAGGTTCTCTGAAGGTTCCATCTACATCTTTGGCACGCATAAAACCTGTTTTTTGATCGAAAACATTTTGGTAATTCAATGCCTGCTGCTGATAATGCTGGTTGATTTTTTCTTTTCCTAGCACTTTAGCTACTTGGCTGATACAAAAATCACTGTAGGCATAATCCAATGTATGGTTGATCGACTCATGATAAGTACTTGGTACATACCCATATTTAAGATAGTCTTTTGTTCCTTGTCGTCCATAGTTTTGGTTCGCACTTTGAATAGTAGCACCTTTATGCATCGCTTCTAAGAAGTTTTCCATCAAATCTTCTCGAATACCTTTCACCGCTGCATCTGCGATAACTGCATCGATCAATGTGCCTGGCATCAAACCACGTTCATCAGGCGAGAGCCACTTTGGTAAGAAGCCGGTTTCATTATAACTATTTAAAAAACCTTCGAGCATTTCTTCATATTTCTCCACGGCAATCAAGGAATAAAGAGGATAAACAGTTTTATACGTATCCCAAAAGCCATTATTTGTGTAGAGTGCACCAGGCTTTACAGTGCGGCTAGTCGTATCATAATGGATTTTTTGACCATTAGCATCGATCTCATAGAAGGTCTGTGGGAATAAGAAAGTCCGATAGAGATTATGATAAAAGGTACGTGTTTGTTTTGGATCATGATGTTCGATTTTTATGCGATCAAAGTAGTCTTGCCACTGGTTTCGGCTATTTTTCAAATAATCAGCAGCTTCTTGATGAAGTTCTTGGCTCAAATTATAGTGAGCTTGTTCTTCACTGATAAAAGAAGTTCCCAGTTGAGCAACTAAATTCCTAACATCACCAAAATACAATGGAATGGAATCGGCTTGGTCACCGGAATTTGTTACACGAGTTTTCGCTAAGAGCGGCTGATTGAATTTTAGAACAAAATAAAACGTAAAATCAGGATCTTCTGAGCCGGCAAAATACGTGATCTGGCCGAAAACGGTATGACTATCTTTCACATTTAGAGAATATTTTCCAGGAAAAGTCAGTAGTAAACCGCTTTCTTTTTTACTGTAATCAATCGTTAAGATTCCTCCATACATACTTGGAATGAGGGATGATTGTGTTCCGTCACGCAATTGACGAATAGATACGTGTGTTGGTGCAAAGATACTTTCTTCTGGTCGATAAGAGCTTTGCGCATGGAATAACGTATTTTCTGGCAATTCCCCTGTGAAAGGGGTCATGACAAAATGACTGAAATCACCCATCCAAGGACTTGGCTGATGGGTAAGGCGGTAACCTTGAAACACACGATCTTCTGGATGGAACCACCAACTGCCTTTTTGATCTGTTGTTTGCGGTGCAAAATAGTTCATTCCAAAAGGAACGCCAGTGTAGGGCTGGCAATTCCCGTTGGAGAAATTTGGTTGATTCGCGGTACCGTGACGGGTATCGATTTGTTGGATGTCCATATTACATCTCCTTTGTTGAGTGTCGTTTGATAAATGAAACTGGATAACTACTATCAGCGGGTATCTCTTTTGTCTGTAGCCATTCAATGAGCGATCTTCCTGCAATTTCCCCTAATTTATGAAAATCCTGAGCTACGGTGGTTAATGGAGGATCGACCAGAGCAGCGGCCTGGATATCATCAAAGCCGATAACAGAAAAGTCATTAGGAATGTCATAACCATGTTGCTTCAAGTAGTTCATCGTTTGAATTGCGACAAGATCGTTTTCACAGACAAAAGCTGTTACTTTATGGTCATTGACATAGTTCATCAAGGTATCGATCGTAGCACTTTTATCATCTAATGGGGTATGAAAAGGCAATCTTGCTTTATTCAATGCCTCTAAGTAACCCAAATAACGTTGGCGTACAGATTGTGGATGAGTCTGTTCGCCAAAAAGATACGCAATTTTTTGATGTCCTTCTTTTATTAAGTGTTCTGTAGCTAGAGAACCGCCTTGGAAATTGTCTGAAAGAACAGTAGGAAAAGGCAATTCATAGATTTTTTTATCTAAAATGACCACTGGAAATTGCTTCAATGAAAGTTCAAAGAGCAAATCGAGGTGATGATCTGTATCAAAAGCATAATAGATCAAACCATCAAATTCCTGCATAAGTTCATGTGCTGTTTTATTCGTGAGAAAATCTAGCGTAGTCATCATGACTTCCAACTGCTGTTCTTGCATGACAGGATTCAATCCTTTGGTAAAGTCACCTACGGAAAGATCTGACAAAAAAGGCAATAGGAATAAAATACGACTATTTTTAGGAAGCACTACATGCTTTTCCACACTAGTTGCGGCCTTAACAAAGCTTCCTTTTCCACGTACCCGATAGATCAATCCTAATTGCTCTAATTCTGTAAGGGCTCGTTTCGAAGTGATTCGACTTACTTGATATTTTGCTGATAATTCTTTTTCTGTAGGGACTTGGCTATCGACTGGCAACGAACCGTCAGCAATAGCAGCTTGTAGGTCATTGAATATTTTTTGGTATAACGGTTGATCCATAAAAACACCTTCTTATATGATATATCATAGATAAATGATAGCATAAAAAAGGGAAAAGTAAATAAGAAAAATCTCATTTTGAAAGCGTAGACATTTTTCTGATAGAGAGGTATAATTCGTTTGTGATATACCAAACCGGAAAGAGGGAAAATAATGGCTTATAAAGATATACCAAATTCAGTTGAACAATTTATGGAAGAAATAACAGAAAAATGCGGAGATAAACATGCGGATTGGGCGGAAAACTTTTCTGCGGCATTTGCGAATACACTGTTAACGACTGTAAAACGTCATGAGGATGGAACGACTTTCTTATTAACTGGCGATATTCCTGCGATGTGGCTACGTGATTCTACTGCACAGGTACGTCCATACCTTGTACTGGCAAAAGAAGATGCAGATTTAGCCGACATGATCAGTGGGTTAGTTAAGAAACAGTTCAATTACATCAATATCGATCCTTATGCGAACGCATTCAACGAAGAGGCGAATGGGGCGGGCCACCAAAACGATCATACAGAGATGAATGACTGGATCTGGGAACGAAAATATGAAATCGATTCCTTATGCTATCCGGTGCAATTATCCTACCTATTATATAAAAATACAGGACGCACAGATCAATTCGATACCTCTTTTGTAGAAGGTATCAAAAAAATATTAGGCGTCTTCAAAACAGAACAGGACCATGAAAAATCGCCTTATATATTTGTGCGTGACACGACACGCAAAGAGGATACTTTAGTAAATGATGGGCGCGGTACCAAAGTTGCGCCGATTGGCATGACTTGGTCAGGGTTCCGTCCTAGTGATGATGCATGCCAATACGGCTATCTGGTTCCTTCCAATATGTTTGCTGTTGTGGTCTTAGAGTATATAGAAGATATCTTTACAAACATTCTTTCAGAAGAAGCATTGGTAAAAGAAGCGAGAAAATTAAGGACAGATATCCAACAAGGCATTGATGATTTTGCCTATACACAAAATAAAAATGGGGAAAAAATCTACGCTTACGAAGTGGATGGTTTAGGAAATACATCGATCATGGATGATAGCAATGTACCTAATCTGATCTCTGCGCCATATCTAGGCTATGGTTCGATGGATGATCCCCAGTACCTTGCAACCAGAGCGACTCTATTGAGTAAAGAGAATCCATATTTTTACGAAGGAGAATATGCGAAGGGAATAGGTTCTTCCCACACACCTGAAAACTATATCTGGCCAATTGCTTTGGCGATGGAAGGGATGACGACTGAGGATAAAGCAGAAAAAGAACGGATTTTAGATTTGTTAGTAGCGACAGATGCGGGGACACACTTGATGCACGAAGGCTTTGATGTGAACAACCCGCAAAATTACACGAGAGAATGGTTCTCTTGGGCAAATATGATGTTTTGTGAATTAGTCATGGATTATTTTGATATTCGAGTAGCGAAATAGGAGGAAGCACATGAAAAAGAAAGTATATATCATTTCTCATAGTCATTGGGATCGAGAGTGGTACATGGCGTACGAACAACATCACATGCGATTGGTTGAATTAATGGATGATCTTCTGGAATTATTCGAGAAAGATCCAGAATTCAATAGTTTCCATCTTGATGGGCAGACGATTATTCTGGATGATTATCTGCAAGTTCGACCTGAAAAGAGAGAGTTGGTTCAGCAAGCAATCACGGTAGGAAAATTACGGATCGGTCCGTTCTATATTTTACAAGATGACTTTTTGATCAGCTCAGAATCAAATGTGCGCAATATGCTGATTGGTATGGAGGAAAGTCAAAAATGGGGAACACCTATCATGCTTGGTTATTTCCCAGATACCTTTGGCAATATGGGACAAACACCGCAGATGATGAAACAAGCTGGATTAGAGGCAGCCGCATTTGGGCGAGGTGTTAAGCCGATTGGATTTGATAATCAAGTATTAGAAGCGGAAAATTACTCTTCGCAGTATTCTGAGATGTGGTGGAAAGGACCTGATCAAACAGAGATTTTTGGGTTGCTTTTTGCGAACTGGTATAGTAATGGTAATGAAATACCATCAGAAAAAGAAGCAGCAAAAGTTTTTTGGAAGCAAAAACTGTCAGACGCAGAACAGTATGCTTCGACAGATCATCTTTTGATGATGAACGGGGTCGACCATCAACCAGTTCAAAAAGATATATCAAAAGCAATCCGTTTAGCAAATGAACTATATCCTGATTATGAGTTCGTCCATTCTAACTTTGTGGATTATCTTGAGGCAGTCCAAAAAGATCTACCAAAAGATCTGGGGGCTGTTGAAGGTGAGTTGACGAGTCAAGAAACGGATGGATGGTACACTTTGGCAAACACAGCTTCAGCACGAGTATACTTGAAACAGTGGAACACAAAAGTCCAAAGACAACTTGAAAATATTACAGAACCGTTGGCGACGATGGCGTATGAGGTAACAGGAGAGTATCCGCATGATCAACTAGACTATGCTTGGAAGACACTGATGCAAAATCATCCTCATGACAGCATCTGCGGTTGTTCCGTCGATTCTGTGCATCGAGAAATGATCACACGATTTGAAAAAGCCAATGAAGTAGGAAAGTATCTGGCAGATGAAGCACTAAGACAACTAGGCGAAGCAATCGATACGAGTGGATTACCAGAAGCTAGTTATCCATTTGTTGTGTTCAATACTGCTGGATCGCCTAAAACAGGTGAAGCAGAAGTCAGCATCGAATTAGAAAGAAAACGGTTTGCAGAAGGAATACCAGAAGCACTTTATGTGGAATTGGAACAGCGACCAAAGAAAGTGTATCATGTCGAAACAGTCGACGGGAAAAAATTATCTGCATTGATCTCAGAAGAGAAAGTCGCGTTTGGCTATGACTTACCAAAAGATCGGTTTAGGGTACCATATATGGCACGAACGATCACAATTCGTTTACCTATAACTGAAATGCCTGCTTTTTCTTGGGAAACATTTGTTTTAGTTGAAGGGGCGGCCGAAGAACAAGCAGGTACGCTGATCGAAGATGCTGGACGAGTGCTGAAAAATGATCAAGTTCAGTTAGAGATCCAGTCAAATGGGACACTCACTTTGACAGACAAAGGTACTGGGGTTATATTAGACGACTTATTAGTTTTTGAAGATGTGGGAGATGTTGGGAATGAATATATTTTCAAACAACCTGAGAATGACCAAGCGATTTTATCTAAAGAAATAAGCAATAGTACAATTGAAATCGTGACCGATACAAAAGAACTCGCACAAATCCGATTGACGCAAGAGATGGTGATCCCAGTTGCGGCAGATGAGCGTCTAGAAAAAGAACAAGAAATGGTCATCGAATTTCGGCATAGAAAAGCAGGACGTTCCACAGAAACAGCGGTATTAGAGCTGACTACACTGATTACTTTAAGAAAAAATAGCAAGAAAATCGATTTTGAAACAACTGTGGATAATCAAATGAAAGACCACCGTTTGCGTGTCTTATTCCCGACAAAGTTACATGTGGAACAACATGAGGCAGATAGTATCTTTGAAGTAGTCACGCGTCCTAATACTGTCGCAAAAGATTGGGAAAATCCTACGAATCCACAACACCAACATGCATTTACTCACTTAGAGGATCAAACGTACGGTGTAACAATTGGAAACTATGGACTGAATGAATATGAGATTGTCGATGACGGTGTGATTGCTTTGACATTATTACGTTGTGTAGGTGAATTAGGTGACTGGGGATATTTCCCAACTCCTGAGGCACAATGTTTAGGGAAACACCAATTTAACTATAGTATCGAAGTACAGCCAACGGCAGAAAAATTCGTTAGCTATCAGCATGCCTATACTGCCCAGATTCCTTTCTCAACAAAACAATTAGCAAAACAAAAAGGAACACTTCCACAAAAAAATCAATACTTATCTTGTACAGGTGAAACATTTGCAATTACAGCTTTGAAACGGAGCAAATTTAGTGATAAAGCAGTAGTAAGAGGATTCAATATGTCTAGTCATTTAGAAAAACTACAGATAGAAAAAAATGGTCAATCTGGACACTTGTTGAATCTACTTGAAGAAACGTGGGAAGAAACGGTTGATCCAGATCTTAAGCCTTATGAAATTCGGACAATCGGATTTAAGGAGGAATAGCAAATGTATGGTGGGATAGAAGCAGGTGGAACAAAATTTGTTTGTGCGGTTTCTGATGAAGGCGTTATCGTAGAAAAAATCAGTATTCCTACAACAGCGCCGGAAGAAACATTGAAGCAAGTCTTTGACTTTTTCGATCAATATGAGTTAGAAGCGATGGGCATCGGTTCTTTTGGTCCTATCGGTATTGACAAGAATACAGATAGCTATGGCTATATTTTAGCCACACCAAAAAAAGGTTGGACGAATTACAATTTTTTGGGGAGCATCAAAGACCATTATGATATTCCAGTTGCATGGACGACAGATGTGAATGCTGCAGCTTATGGTGAATTATTGAAAGGCGCGGCTATTGGCAAAAAAAGTTGTATTTATTTGACTGTTGGAACTGGAATTGGGGCAGGCGTAGTGATGAATGGAAACATCTTTTCAGGGATTGCGCATCCAGAAATGGGGCATATTTGGGTCAAGAGACATCCAGACGATACGTATGAAGGAACCTGTCTTTACCATAAAGATTGTTTAGAGGGATTAGCCGCTGGACCTTCCATTGAAGCACGCACGGGGATCAAAGGCCAAGACCTTCCTCAAGATCATCCAGTTTGGGATATGCAAGCTTTTTATATTGCGCAAGCTTTAGTCAACTATACACTAACCTTGGCTCCTGAAAAGATCATTTTAGGTGGCGGTGTCATGAATCAGGACCACTTGCTTCACAAAATCCGTCAACAATTTGCTGAACTGATGGGTGGTTATATGGAAACACCACCAGTCAGTGAATATATCGTTCGTTGGGAACTACCTAATGAGAGTGGCATCATCGGTAGTTTGTTATTAGCAGAGCATGAGTTAGCTCAAATAAAATAATCAGAGGATTTCTGTCCTCTAAAATGAAACCGAGATTGAGATAAAAGTCGTTTAGGTTTGAGAAATTGGAGAAAAAAACGAACAATACGTTTTTTGTATTGCTCGTTTTTTTTTTTTTGAAATTTCCGAAAAACCTGACTTTTGGCCACCGTTTATTCGCGAGTCTGTGGCAAACCTGATTTTTAGATTTGTCCCAGACTCTTTTTTTACCATAGACCAGGGGTTGCTGTTCCTATGATTTTTTCTTGAGTGAATGGGTGGGGCATATGCAGTTCTAAAGCATGAAGCATTAGACGTTTATCAGGACGCTCTTGATAAAGCGGATCACCAATGATCGGATGACCATAGTTTGCCAGATGTACTCTGATCTGATGAGTTCGACCAGTTTCTAATACACAATAGACTTGGGTTTGCCCATGACTTACTTGGTTGACTGTCACACGTGTCAGCGCGGTTTGGCCATTTCTGTTATCGACGACTCGTTTTCTTCGATCATGACGGTCACGCCCGATTTTGTCTTGAAGAACCAAGTCATGATTGATCGTTCCCCAAACAATTGCTTGATAGCGCCGGTAGATTTTCTTTTGTTCTAACATTCTTCCTAAAATGGGCAAAACAAAAGGGTTTTTGGCAAATAAAATAGCGCCACTTGTTTCTTTATCCAAGCGATGGACGACATATGGCTGTTGCCCTTTATCTGCTAAATAGGCAGCCAGATGATTGAGCAAGGTATCATTTTCTGTAGGCGCATTGGGATGAGTTTTCATTCCAGCAGGTTTGTTGAGGATGATCAAATGATCATCTTCATATAATGGATGGATATGTTCTGCCACTCCTAGCTGAATTTGTTGATGGTGGTAGTCTATTTCCTCGAAACGTAAGGTGATATGATCGCCCCCGTGAACTTCAAAATGAAACAAGGCTGGTTCTTGATTGATCCAAACATTCCGTCGTGTTCGTAAGAAATGGCGGACTTTTCTTGGAACAAGCCATTCTTGCTCTAACAATTCTCGAACGGTTGTTGTAGGATGGTTGCTAGGTAAGGTAATCGTGATTTCCATAAATTTACTCCTTTTAGTCAAATGCAGTTTCATTGTATCATTTTTAAAATATATTTAAGAAAAAAATGAACGATTTCTGACATTTGGTATGCTAAACTAACGGCACGATTGCAAAAAGTCGATTTTATACATCTTAAGCAGGAAGTAACACAAAATAACTTGTGTTAAAATAAGGCAATTGAATCAAAAAGATAGGAGAAGTAACTATGGATTTTCAAAGCATTTTAAGGAAAATAAAAGCTGCTTTGATCAGTTTTTGGCAATGGATCAGACCTTATCTCGGACAGTTTCATCGATGGCGAAAACGGATTTGGAAAAAATACCACATCAATAAAGTCATCTTATTACTCGGGCTTATTGTTGTATTGATCACCAGTATCTATCTTTTTATTTTAGCAAAACAG
Organism: Enterococcus sp. VV15; assembly: GCF_005236045.1. Classification (NCBI taxonomy): domain Bacteria; kingdom Bacillati; phylum Bacillota; class Bacilli; order Lactobacillales; family Enterococcaceae; genus Enterococcus; species Enterococcus sp. VV15. The sequence goes on along the minus strand of NZ_QPTY01000028.1, from coordinate 5,873 downwards.
GCAAATGTTGAGACACTGAAATCTGGCTTAAGCCAGTCAACAGTTATTTATGATAAAAAGAATGAAGAAGCAGGAACACTTTATGCACAAAAAGGAACGTATGTCGAGTTACAAGCGATTTCCCCTCATATACAAGATGCGGTGATTTCAACAGAAGACCGAAATTTTTACCAGCACCATGGATTTGATATCAAAGGGATTGCCAGAGCAGCGGTGAGAATGGTTTTATCCGGAGGAACATCCGGTGGTGGCGGAAGCACGATCACACAGCAACTTGCAAAAAATGCGTACTTGACACTTGACCAAACCTTTGATCGGAAAGCAAAGGAACTTTTCTTAGCGATTGAAATCGAGAAGAAGTATAGCAAAGAAGAAATTTTGACGATGTATTTGAACAATGCCTATTTCGGTAATGGAGTGTGGGGAGTACAGGACGCTTCACGAAAATACTTTGGCGTTGATGCAAGCCAGGTAACGATCTCTGAGGCAGCAACCTTAGCGGGAATGTTAAAAGGTCCCGGAATCTATAATCCGATTGATCATCCGGAAAATGCAAACAATCGAAAAAATACCGTATTAAGTGTAATGGAAGAAAATGGGAAGCTGACAAAAGAACAATATCAAGCAGAAAGTCAAACCGATATCAGTCAATACCTCAACGACACATATGATAATTCTGAATCGGGTTATCGCTACCCTTATTATTTTGATGCGGTCATTGATGAAGCGGTAAAAGAGTATGGTTTAGATGAAGCGGATGTGATGAATAAAGGCTATAAAATCTATACCGCATTGGATCAAGACTATCAGAAACAATTAGAAACAACATATCAAAATAATGCCATATTCCCAGCTAATGCTGCAGATGGCGCAATGGTCCAATCCGCTTCCGTTGCTTTAGATCCACAAAGTGGCGGCGTTGAAGCACTAGTTGGACGACGTGGGGAACATGTCTTTCGTGGTTTCAATTTTGCCACGCAAATGAAACGATCACCAGGTTCAACGATCAAACCGCTGAGTGTCTATGCGCCTGCATTAGAAGCAGGTTATACACCATCAAGTGTGTTGAGAGATGAACCACAATCGTATTACGATGCGCATAACTTTGATGGAACGTATCAAAGTAGTGTTCCAATGTATCAAGCAGTCGCCAATAGTTTGAACTTGCCAGCTGTTTGGTTGCTTCATGAGATTGGCTTGCAAAAAGGATACGACAAAGCAGAAGAATTTGGGTTACCTTTATCAAAATCAGACAAATACTATGGTCTGGCATTAGGTGGTCTGGAAAAAGGGGTATCACCATTGATGATGGCAGGTGCTTATAGTGCTTTTGCCAATAAAGGAAAAATGTATACACCACATTTAATCACTAAAATCGTTGATTCTACTGGTGCAGTGATCGTTGACAATACGAGCAAAAAGCCAAAACAAGTGATTTCTGAAGAAACGGCTGATCAAATGACAAGTATGCTTTTGGGTACATTTTCAAATGGAACAGCGGTTGCGGCAAATCCAACTGGTTATACAGTGGCCGGAAAGACAGGAACTACTGAAACCAACTTTGATTCTACCAAAGCCAACGACCAATGGATCGTAGGATATACCCCTGACGTAGTGATTTCTACTTGGATGGGATACGAAGAATCGAGTGAGATCCACTATTTAGAAGGTACCAGTGGGAATGTTGTCGGGAGAGTCTTCAAGTCAGCAGCAGAAGGGATCCTTCCTTACACGGATAAAAGTAGCTTTAGTGTAGCGGATGCATATGCCACAGGCGGACAAGTCGTTGCTGCCGATCAAGTGAACAATGACACGCAATCTAACGGAGAAACGAGTCAGTGGCAAGATAACCTGAATCAGTATGGTGAGCAGGCAAAAGATGGCCTGAAAAAATTTGGCGATCTAGTGAAAGATGGTGTCAAAGGGATCGGAGAAGCGGCCAAGGATCTTTGGCGTAAATACCAAGGAGAGTAGACTCTATGAAAACGGATAAACAAATGTTACAATAATAGGGAATAAAAAAAGAAAAGAGGCTAATTATGTCAAATATTTATGATAGCGCAAATCAAATTGAACGTGAAATTCGCGAATTACCAGAATTCAAGGCTTTGGAAGAAGCTTATGAAAAAGTAAAAGCCGATGAAGAAGCGCATCAGTTGTTTAAAGATTTCCAAGCAATGCAAATCGAATTGCAAGAAAAACAAATGAGCGGCCAAGAATTCAGTGATGAAGACGCAGCCAAAGCCCAAGAGATGGCAATGAAAATCCAAGCAGAAGAAGTCATCAATGATTTGATGCAAAAAGAACAAGGATTCAGCACGATCATTAATGATTTAAACCGAATCATCATGACACCAGTCAGAGATTTATATAGTGAATAGAAGTCTTGAATAGTATGGACTGAAGCTAAGAATGGAAAAATAGGTCGAGACAAAAGTCGTTTAGGTTTGAGAAATTGGAGAGAAAAACGAACAATACGCTTTTTGTATTGCTCGTTTTTTTCGAAATTTCCGAAAAACCTGACTTTTGGTCGCCGTTTATTCGAAAGTCTGTGGCAAACCTGATTTTTAGATTTGTCCCACGCTTTTTTTTGAATGAATTTAACGTGAAAAACGGCTTTTCCAGATTTTAAGATGGTCGAAACATGAGGTATAAAATGTGAGAAGTAGAGAAAATACGTTTATTGTTTTGACTGCTTCAATGAGCAATTATGAGGGAAGATTATTTTTTTCGTTTGAAGAAAAAAGAGTTCTGCGATTGCCACCATTCTCCAACATTTTTTGCTATGGTTACTTAGATAGTAACTAAAATACAGAATATTAAGGGGAGCTAGCGATGGAGCAGGAAAAATATTTTTTAGGTATTGAGAATACGCCATGCTTTAATTCCAAACGAATGACGGAACTATGCGAAAAATCTAAGACTAAAACACTCTTGACGTATCTGATGAAACTGGAAAATACGGTACAAGATGCCGCATGTCAGTATGCACAGAAGCAGACTGTGGATAGCTTTACCAACTATGAAAGCAGTATTAATTGGTTAGCTAGTTTAAATAAAGAAGTTTCTAAAAGGTGCCAAAACAAGAAGAACTTTCTGATGAAATACATACGAAAAAATAAATATACTAAACTCAACGAACGAGTAGAACAACATGTGAACTACTTTAAATCCTGTAAAGAAGCTTGGCAAACTCATCATCAAATGAAGCAAGCAAATCAGAACCAGCAGTCTGAACAGTCAGAATACCCGATGGGGCGATCAAATACGCAACGGCACTCAAGCACTTCTCACCAAACGTCTGAGCCACCAAAAAAGAGGATTGATCTAAGAAAAATACCGCAACGTTCAGATAGTGGAGTCTCCAGAAAAACTGTGATCCTTCATGGGATAGCAGTCAAAGAATTGCAGATTAAGCAAAGAGCTACTCTTGTCCGTTCTGTTGATTCCGATTCAAGATAAAACAAAAAAACTCTGTATAGACGATAACAATTGATCGTTGTATGCAGAGATTTTTTGTTTATGCTGAAAGTAGTTGGAAAGACAGGTTTGTTTCTTAACTATCAAGGTGTATCTGCTATACTAGAGATAGTTTTCCAGATGATTCTCGTTTAAAGATTCAGTTGACGATTTAAAGTAAGGTGGTGTATCAGAATGAAAAATAAAAAATTTTCTTGGAAAGATTTTTGGGAAATCATCGGGTCATATCTTTTCACGATTCTCTTACTCCCAGCAATTTATTCTTTGACAACTGCCCAAGTAGTTTCTTCTGTATTTGATGAAAAATACCTGATAGACATCATTATCTTATTTTGTGTCATCATTGTGCCTTTTGCTATCTACAAAGGAATACGAAAACGTAAATAAGTACTTTTCGTTATTCATGTTGCATCTGATAAAAATCCCCCTTGTTAGCCATTAATTCTTCGTAGGTGCCAGTTTCGATGATTTTTCCTTTCTCGATCACAATGATGCGATCTGCTTCTTTGATGGTAGAAAGTCGATGGGCAACAATAAATAGTAAAAGTTGAAAATCCTATTTTAAGAGGATTTAATCCAGATCCTAATATTTTGAGGGTCAATGACATGTATTACATTGTTTTCTCTTCATTTGAGTGGTTGCCAGGTGCAAGAGTTTATGGATCTACAGATTTAGTCAATTGGCATTATGTAACAGATATCTTGCACCACCAAGTAGATTTAAAGGGGAATCCAACGAACGGCAGTATCTGGGCTCCGCAACTTAGTTATGCTGATGGACAATTCTACTTTGTTTTTACAGATGTAAAAAGTGTTGCTCGCCCTTTTAAAGATGCGCATAATTATTTGATAACAGCAAAAGATATCAATGGGCGATGGACCGATCCAATTTATTTAAATAGCAGTGGTTTTGATCCTTCCTTGTTTCATGACATACACACAGGAAAAAAATGGCTCTTAAATGGACAGTGGGATTATCGGATAGAAACTCCTAATAAATCAGCAGGAATTGTTTTGCAAGAATATGATCCTAAAGAAGAGGCGCTAATAGGCGAAATCTACCCAATATTTTCTGGTACTATTCTTGCAAAAAACAGAAGCACCACATCTGTATTTTGTAAATGGCTATTATTACTTATTAACGGCGGAAGGTGGAACGGGAAGAGGGCATTCGGTTACTGTCTGTCGGAGTAAAGCAATAACCGGTCTTTATGAACTAGCCCCCAACTCACCAATATTAACAGCAAGTGATAAAGCGGATTCTTCTCTACAGTGCGCAGGTCATGGTAGTTTAGTCCAAACGGAGAATGGAAAGTGGTATATGGCATATCTCTGTACAAGACCTCTAAAAGATGCAACGATTTTAGGGCGGAAAATAACTATTCAGGAGGTATATTGGACAGAGGATCACTGGTTGCGTCTAAAGAGTGAGAGGAATTCGCCACAAAAAAATACGATAGTTCAGACAGTAGATAAAGTCGAACAACAGGTAAATCATCATTTTTTGGATACTTTTGAACGAGATATCAGTCCGATATAGAATACCCGTCGTATTCTACCAGAACGTACATGGTGTGATGCAAATAGTCGTCAGGGCTACTTGAGAATCCACGCTGGAGAATCGATCCACTCTACATTTGATCATCATTTGCTTGCTATAAGTCAAACAGATTTTTCTTTTGAAGTGACTACCGCATTTGAGTTTGAACCAACACACTTTAACCAGATGGCCGGATTAACCTTATATCTTAATGAAGAAAATTATTACTATTGCTACGTTACTTGAGATGAAATGGTAGGGAAATGCTTGCGTTTGATCCAATCAGTGAGAGGAGAAATGTATTTAGATACTTGGACAATTCCTTTACATGGAGAGCAAGTCTATTTAAAAGTTGATGTGAAGGATACTCAGGCTTTCTTCCAAGTGAAGGAAAAAAGAGTGAACGGTGGGAAGTGGTAGGATCTGCAAAAGATGTGACCACTTTATTTGGAGGCTTTACAGGGAACTTTGTTGGAGTTGGGGTCCATGATCTCAATAAAAAGAAAGGCAGCTACGCAGATTTTTCTTTCTTTGAATACAAAGGTAGAGATTAAAAGAATAAGAAGAAAAAATAAGGTATAGTTAAAATTTATTTTTAACTTGACCTTTTATTTTTTTAATGGTAAAGTAAACAACGTTGCTGAAACGTGAAAACTTCAATGAAATTTATTTAGAAAAATTCATTGACAAACATAAAAGCACGTGATAAGATAACTAAGTCGTTTGAAAAGAACCTGTTGAAAAGCTTGATCTAATCAAGAAAAACTTCGAAAAAGTTCTTGACAAATAACAAGAGATAAGTTATGATATACGAGTTGCTGAAAGATTTCTAAAAACGAAATCGAAAATAACT
>NZ_QPTY01000027.1:0-41778 GCF_005236045.1 Enterococcus sp. VV15 | reverse complement strand
TTGTGGTTAAAAACATTGTACCGTAAAAGGGCTGTTACATGGCCTTTTATCTTTTACACAATTATATGGACTTTATCTTCGTTTGATCCTTTCATTTAGATTGATAAGTTATCTTAAAAATAGCTATACTTGTCATCTTACACTCATTAAATGAAGAATAGCTAACAGTTTATTTTCTTGTCAAAAATGTGAAGAACTACATATACCTATTATTTTTACAATGAAAATTACGGTAAACGTCAAAAATTGAAGATCATCTTGCATAAATTTTATTACTAAAAATGAAAAAATTTTTTTCAGACAATAATTTTTATTTTGGGAAATAATTGCTTTTTCTCAAAGATAGCACCAATTTTTTCGGAACCACCTGCTATGCAGGTGGTTTGCAAAATATACAAAAAAAGGAGCAGAAAAATGATCTTTTCTGCTCCTTTTTCACTTTAATTTAATCCATAAGCTCTTATGAATGTTGATGGTTATTCTAAGAAATCTTTCAATTGTTTTGAGCGAGAAGGATGGCGTAGTTTTCTCAATGCCTTCGCTTCGATTTGACGAATACGTTCTCTTGTAACCCCAAACACTTTTCCGACCTCTTCTAATGTTCTAGTGCGTCCGTCATCTAAGCCAAAACGCAAACGCAGAACATTTTCTTCACGGTCAGTCAAGGTATCTAATACATCTTCTAATTGTTCTTTCAATAATTCATACGCTGCATGTTCCGCAGGACTCGTTGCTTCTTGGTCTTCAATGAAATCACCTAGATGTGAATCGTCTTCTTCACCGATTGGTGTTTCTAAAGAAACTGGTTCTTGCGCAATTTTCAATATTTCACGTACTTTTTCTGTAGGGAGATCCATTTCTGCACCGATTTCTTCAGGCGTTGGTTCTCTTCCAAGGTCTTGCAGTAATTGACGTTGGATACGGATCAATTTGTTGATTGTTTCAACCATATGCACTGGGATACGGATCGTACGCGCTTGGTCAGCGATGGCACGAGTGATTGCTTGACGGATCCACCAAGTAGCATACGTAGAAAATTTAAATCCCTTACGGTAATCAAATTTTTCAACAGCCTTCATCAAGCCCATGTTACCTTCTTGGATCAAGTCTAAAAATTGCATACCTCGTCCTACATATCTTTTAGCAATACTTACAACCAAACGAAGGTTTGCTTCAGCTAAACGCTGTTTTGCTTCTTGGTCGCCTTCTTCGATTTTCAGTGCTAGAGCTACTTCTTCTTCTGCTGTTAAAAGGGACACACGGCCGATTTCTTTTAAATACATTCTTACAGGATCATTGATCTTTACACCCGTTGGCGCAGATAAATCTTCGGTCTTCGCTTGTTCTGCTTTTTTCTCTGCACTCTTTAAACTGTGAACAGATGGTTCGCCGTTTTCATCAACGACACTGATTCCTGCATCTTCCACTTTTTGGATCAATTTATCCATTTCGTCTGCATTCAACGTGAATGGTGTCGCAAGTTTATTTGAAAGATCATCATATACAACTTGTTTTTTTGGTTTGTTTTCTTTGATAAAAGCTGCTACCGCTGCTTCATACTTTTTCTTTTCTGTTACATTTGCCATAAAAGAAGGCCCCCCTTGAGTAGCTATTCGGCTTTTTTTAACTGTTTTGTTAAATCAATGATTTCAATCGTCAATTCCAACTCCAACTGCTTATTACCAGTTCTTCTAGCTTCTTGCTGCATCTGTTTTTTTATCATTATTTCATCAGCTAAACCAGATTTACTGATCACTCGCAATAGGTCTTGGATCTCCCTTGGCGTACTTTCTTCTGCCACGCGCAAGTATTCGATCTCCACCACTAACCGCCTTAATTTTTCATCTTGCAAAAAGTCTAAAAATTCTGCAAGGTTGAATTCATCATGTTGTGATACAAATGCATCGAATAAAAAATAGACCTCTGCATAAGAATCATGGATAAACTGGAAATTCTGCTCTTTTAGAAGATTACGAACAGAAACCTCTTTGAATATCCGATACAAAAGTATTTGTTCTGCTTTTTCAACCTGGGTCAGTGATCTTTTTTTCGCTGTACTTGTTTTGACAGCTTGTCTTTCTGGGACCACCGTTGGCTGTTGTTCTGTGCGACTTCGCTGATTTTCTCGTCGAAGTTCTCTCAATTGCATCTGGATTGTTTCACGGTTCACTTGAAATTCAGCTGCTAATTGCGAGAGATACATATCTTGTTCGATCGGTGATACGACCTTACTTAACTCAGTGATCACCTCTTCAAGATATTCTATTTTATCTTTTTCATTATCTAAATTCTTTTCTTGCTTCAAATAGCGACTTTTAAATGTAAATACCGTTTCTCGACCATGAGAAAGCAATTCATTGAAAGACTCGTTTCCATATTTACGTAAATATTCATCCGGATCAAGTTTTTCTGGTATCATAATGATCGATAGGCGTAATCGACTATTTTGCCGAAGCAATTCAATTCCTCGATTTGTTGCTTCAAAACCTGCCTTATCACCATCATAACAAAAGACTAGCTCTTTTGTTAAACGTTCGATATGCTGGATCTGTTGATTTGTTAAACTAGTCCCCATAGAAGCAATGCCATTTTTTATGCCTACTTGCCATGCTGCAATCACATCCATGAAACCTTCAAATAAAAGAACTTCACCACTTTTTCGGATTTCGCTTCTGGCTTTGTCCAAATTAAACAACACTTGTCTTTTATTGAACAACTCTGTTTCAGGACTATTTAAGTACTTAGGCTGGTCTTTTTCTTGTCCTTTTTCCGGTGCGAGCCAGCGCCCAGAAAAACCAATCGTTCGTCCCTGTGGATTCTTGATAGGAAACATGACTCTTTGATAAAACCGATCTGATAATCGGCCATCATCATGGGATACAAATAAGCCAGAACGTTCCAAAACTTCTTGATCATAGTTTTCATTTTTTAATACTTGATTTAAAAATGACCGCTCATTTGGTGCAAATCCAATTTTGAACTCGGCAATCAGTTCCTCTGTCAGCCCTCGTTGGAGCAGATAGTTCAAAGCTTGTTCACCTGCTTTTGTATGAAGCAACATGTGGTGATACACTTCTTCTGCTTTTTCATGGGCTAAAATCAGTTTTCCGTTTATTGAGTCACTGTTTTCAACAGGTAACGTTTGATTACGCCACTGTTCTTCCAAAGGAATTTGTTCAAAATCAGCAACTTTTATCACTGCTTCCGGAAAATTAAGTCCTTCTAGCTCTTGGAGAAAGGTAAAGACATTTCCTCCTTTTCCGCAACCAAAGCAATGAAAAATCTGCTTATCTTCAGCCACTGAAAAAGATGGCGTTCTTTCTTCATGAAATGGACATAACCCTAAGTAATTTTTTCCAGATTTTTTTAATTGGACATATTGCCCAATTACCTCAACGATGTTCGTTTGACTTCGGATCGATTCAATGACTTCTTGAGGTATTCGCTGAGCCATGTTTTCACCCCCTGTAAGCAATACTTGTAGTATCTTAAGAGAGATACTCTCAGGAGAATAACCGGTAAAAAATCGCACTAACGAAAATCAGTGCGATTTTAAAGGACACAATTATACATCGTTCATTGTACCATAATTCAATACTTTTTCAAGCATTATACTCACGATTCATTTTTTACCCATCTACTCCTACAGAAAGTAGCATTATTGCTTACTCAAAAACTTTAGTTGTTGCAAATTTATTGAGCAAATAACTTTGGATATCTGCCTTCCAATAAAGCAAACGTAAGACGATATTTATCCCCATGAACCCGACAAAGTATGGCCAAGTCGTTCCTAGACCAAGATTGACTTCTAGTAAATGATGGAAAAGCATTGCTGCAACATATATACCGATCACTGTCGTGACTGCTAAGAATATACGTAACGGATTGAATGGATAGCAAGCTTTGATTACTGCCATACAGCTAATCCCTATCAACAAGTAATACATCAGCGTCGTTGTTTCCAGATTCGTAAACGATAAAATGTCGCCTAACAAGTACACCACAATGATATTTAATACAACTAACAACGCATTCGGTAATGCATTGATCAGAGCAGTTGGTAAATAGCGATAAGTGACTTTTTTTCGATCTTGTTCAAACGAAAGGAAGAAAGAAGGATATCCTTCAATGGCTAGATCAATCAGAGTGATTTGGATTGGGATGAAAGGAAAACCAATCGCTGTCACTGCACATATAATAGACAAGATAAACGAATAGATCGTCTTAATGAAGAAGATCCCTGAAACTTTCGTCACGTTATTCACTACTCGTCGCCCTTCAAACAAAACTTCTGGTAAAGTAGTAAAATCGGAATCCAACAAGACCAAATTAGCGATTTGACGAGTTGCACCATCACCTTCTGCCATCGCAATACTACAATCAGCCTCACGCAAAGCTAACACATCATTGACGCCGTCGCCTGTCATGGCAACTGTACGTCCACTTTCTTTTAATTCGTTCACTAAAATTTTCTTTTGTTGCGGGCTCACTCGTCCAAAGACGGAATATTCATGTACGGCGTTTCGAACTTCTGATTCTTCCGTCAATGTTGAAAGATCAATATAAGAATCATAGTTTGGTAGGCCTGCACGTCTGGCAATATTCGATACTGTAAATGGATTATCACCTGAGATGACTTTTAGATCGACTCCTTCATTGTGCAGGTAAGCCAAAGTTTGCTTAGCATTTTTACGGATCGGATCATCAATTTCAAACAATGCGAGTGGCTCCACGCCATGTGGTGCATCATCCGTCAGCCGCTGATTTGGTGCAAGTCCAAGCATTAGTACACGATATCCGTTGGCTTGCGCCGACAATAAACTTTCTGGTAGTTGTTCCTCTGTAACTAAACGCTCAGGCGCCCCAACATAAATGACTCCTAACTCAGGGAATTCCATCGCCCCCCATTTACGGTCAGATGAAAAAGCTAATTTTTCCGTTACATCGTAGCGATTTGAAACGGCAAAATAATCTCTTAACGCGCGCATCGTGATATTATTGTCGCTGCTCTCAGCTAAATAAGTACCCATGATCTCAGAAATAGCATTTTCATAGACAGGATGAAGTGCTTCAACTCGTTGGATACTCATTTTACCTTCTGTAATCGTTCCCGTCTTATCTAGACAAAGCGTATCGACATGTGCAAGTGTTTCGATCGAATACATATCTTGGACTAAGATTCTCTTTTTCGCCAGTTTTGTGACACCAGTCGTTAAGGCAATACTGATCAAAAGGACTAAGCCCTTTGGCAACATTCCTAATAAAGCAGCTGCCGAAGCAATAACTGATATTTTGATCGACGCATCACGAATAAACAATGCTTCTAAAAATAAAATAATACCTAGTGGGATAATGACAAAACTAGTGAATTTTGAAACCTTACGGATCGAATCCACCAATTCTGAATGGATTGCTTTGTGTGTTTTTGCTTCACTGGTCAGGCGGACTGCATAATTGTCTGCACCAACTCGAATCGTTTCTGCAAAGACGGAGCCACTTGTCAGATAACTACCTGACAGTAATTCATCACCTGCTGTTTTTACGATCAAATCTGATTCACCTGTCAATAACGCTTCATTTACTTCAGCACGACCAGATAGCACCCGCAGATCTGACGGGATTTGTTCCCCTGCACCGATTTTGACGATATCACCTAATACCAATTCTTTTGTACTAAGGGATAACTCTTTTCCTTCACGGATAACTAAAACTTCCGATTGCGAAACAATCGATAATTTTCGCACGAGATTTCGGGCATGGATTTCTTGATAAATACCAATGATGATATTGACCATGATGATTGCTAGATATGCCATATTCGAGTACGCACCGACAAAGAGTAAACATACCCCAATACCAAAGTTCAAAAAATTAAAAAGCGTCAAAATATTATCGCTGAAGATCTGCCAAGTACTTTTCGTAGCATCCTCTTGATAATCATTTTGTTGTCCAGAGGCAATTCTTTCTTGAACTTCTTCCTGAGAGAGACCTCTTATTTCTTTATTTTCCATTTTTCGCCAACTTTCAAAAAATAATCAACGTAATTAAGTCTAGCTTGTTCCAGTAGCAAAAACAACTTATTTTTTTATATTTTAAACAAAACAAAAACACACGATCGAACACCAAGCATTTGTTGCTGGTCTGACCAATCATGTGTAAAGCAACCGTTTCTATTTATATCGTTCTTCCAGACGACTCATCCACCAACCGAGCAGTGCTCCGGCAATGAATAAAACTGGACAAAGTAAGATTCCCAAGAGTCCAAGTCCAGAATAATCTGTTGGAATAATCATGATCGTTGAAGCAAAGACGACACCTAGAATAAAATGGAACAATTTACTATAAGCTTTAGAGAAAATATAGTCCATGATCTTTGATAATCCCAGCACACAAACAATTCCGCCCAATGCAATCGGTAAAATCACGTCCAAACGCATCTCTTTAAAGCCATCTGCCATTGCTTTATAAAGACCCATGTATACAAGGAAATTAGAAGGGCTAAGTCCAGGAACGATCATTCCAAGACCGATCAGTCCGCCTGCGATGATCCAAGTAACCGTATTTTGCTCCACTTGACCATCGAAAAGCTGTGCCCCATAAAGTAGAAAAAGATAAGCAACTACGAAAGTGACGACCATGATCACGACATCCGACGTTTGTCGCCCCTTTTTCCCTGCCTCTTTCCACAACGCAGGAACTGTTCCAGCGATACAACCGACAAAAAACCAGAGAATGGTTGTTTCGTACGCCCCTAATAAAAAGCTAACTAAAAATGAAAGTAAGAAAACACCGGTGATCCCTCCAAGTCCCACAGGCAAAAAGAACCAAACATTTTCTTTGAAATTCTTCGTGATGTGAGCCAAAAAAGAAATCAACCGTTCATACATACCAAAAACAGCAGCCAATGCGCCACCACTTACCCCTGGCAAAATAAATCCAGAGCCAATAAACATTCCTTTGATAAAACGTAAAAACCAATCTTTTGATCCATTTCTAGTAACATTTTCTGTTGCTTCTTGTCTATTTTCCACCTATATTAGCACTCCTTCTTTCTTAATCATTCAATACTTGGAACTATTTCCATACTTTTTCATATAATTCGATCAGTTTTTCATTCATATCCACAACATCTGAATAGAACATGTTACCTCCATTATGATAGAGATACCCACCATTATAAAGCAAGGACTGGACTCGCCAATAACGATATTTCGTCTTCCCATTATTACCTAGTAACGGGCTTAGTACGTTTTTTGAATATTCTTCTGCTAATTCTACGCTATTTTTGCCTCCATGCTTTTTGACGTAAGCAATATAGTCTTTGCCAAAGTTATACGCCTGGATAGCCGTAGCAAGATCACAGCCTTGTTCGTTTGCCTCAGTGATCATTTCGGCCAAATAGCTAACTCCCTGATCAATGCTTTCTTCTTGGTTGTTGATCATATTTGCTTTTCCATAGGCACTTTCCGAGCTTTGCATCAAATCAGTACCCTTACCCTTTGATTCTGTGAGAATGATCCCTTTAATCAGATTTTTGTAATTTTCCATTTGATATTTTTTTGTAGCTACCGCAATTTCCAAATCGTATTGTTCCACCTGCTTGATGGATGTATAGGTTCTTCCTCCGATAAAAAGGATACCTACAAGAACCGCAATGGCAAGCAACCGTAGCGGCCATCGAAAAATCGATTTTCTTTTTTTCTTCATAAAAACTCACCTAGTTATTTTGACATCTTATTTATCTTACTATTTATTATCTTCCTTGGCTATTTAAGAGAGAAAATTCGTTGCTTCTCTTAATAAAAAATGAAAAATTCACTATTTTTTCTTATCTTACGAAATTGATCGTTGTTTTTTTAGGAAAAGCATTGTCCTTATCAAAGAAAAGTCGTTATAATTTAACCAGTAGGTGATTATGTGGAAAATGAAAAGAAATATGCAAAAATGGCAGATGGTAGTGAGATTTATTACGAAAAATGCGGTAAAGGATTTCCGCTTTTCTTACTTCATGGTAATGACGGCAGTGGCCGCTTTTTTTCAGAACAAGTACCTGTTTTTAAACAGTTTTATACAGTATATCTGATTGATAGTCGCGGACACGGTCGATCAACGAACAATGCAAATACCTTGAGCTTTCGTTTAATGGCTGAAGATCTTTATACCATCATGTTGTTAGAAGGGATTACAAAGGCAAACATTTTAGGATTTAGTGATGGTGCAAACCTCGCTTTAGTATTTTCAAGTTGTTATCCTGAAAAAGTGCATCGACTGATTTTAAATTCAGGAAATACTTTAGTAGAAGGTGTTCTTTTTTCTGCAAGAATAGCTAGTTACTTGCATTATGCATGGGTTTGGCTGCTATCGATCTTTCGTCCAATGCTTAGAAGAAATCTACTAGTAATAAATCTATTATTGCAAGATGTGGGACTTTCTACAGCAGATTTGGAAAAAATCAAATCGAAGACATTGATCATTGTTGGGAAAAAAGATGTGATCAAATTAAAGCATTCACTTTACTTAGCCAAAACGATCCCAAATGCTTCCTTCGTTCTTGTAAAAGAGCAGGGGCATCAACTCGCTAGAAAAGATCCAGAACGATTTAATCAAGAAGTACTAGAATTTTTAGCTGAATAATAAAGAATAGTAGGTGATTTTTTTGATAAAACAGACCGTGCAGTGGATCAAAAACCATTTAGGTCTCTTTAAAATGATATTTTTGATTTCAGTCATCGTAATTATCGTTAGTGAACTAATTTCAATTGGAAAAACATTATCTGTTGACCAGTTAGCAGAGACATTCGCCACCATTCCTCTTTGGAAAACCGGATTGATGCTGCTCATCGGCTTAGTCGCGGTACTTCCTATGATTGGTTATGATATTATTTTAAATCGATTACTTGGACAAAAGCAAAAACCGCAATATTTATTTGAGACAAGCTGGCTGATCAATACCATCAACAATATCGCAGGATTTGGCGGATTCGTCAGTATCGGCTTGCGTTCTGAACTTTATGGCCACAAAAAAGAAAGCAAACAGTTGATGCAAGCTCTCTCTAAGATCTTTCTTTTCTTGATGGCTGGTCTTTCGGTTTACAGTCTGATTTCCTTTTTCATGGTCTTATTTAGTCCTGTCGCTCCATTCCTTAAACAATACTGGATCTGGTTGATTGGCGGAGGATTGTATTTCCCGATCGTGTTCCTTGTCACTACGCTGAAAAAAGAAGGTTATGTCGGCGGGCTTTCCTTAAAAACACAAGGTCAATTATTGCTCGTATCTTTCCTTGAATGGTCAGGGGTATTATTTAGTTTCCTAGCAGTAGGCTATTTGATGGAAATCAGGATCGATCTTTGGCAAACGATTCCTCTGTTTATTGCCGCTTCGGTTATCGGGATCGTCTCCATGATACCCGGTGAAATCGGTAGTTTTGACGTCATGATGATCATCGGCTTATCCGCGATTGGCGTACCTAAAGAAACTGTCGTTGTTTGGATCTTGCTTTATCGGGTCTTTTATTATATTATCCCTTTCTTGATCGGGATCATCTTTTTCTTTAAAAATATCGGCTCAACTTTTGATAAACGTTACTCAGGTATCCCAAGGCAATTAGCGACAGAAATCGCGCATAAAATCGTTGTTGTCCTTTTATATTTTTCAGGAATCATGTTGGTTCTCTCTGCAACGATCCCACAAGCTTTTACTGAGTTTCGCTGGTTGCACAGCTTGAATCCTTTGAGGTTGCACTTGATCATTCAATTTCCAAGTATCTTATTAGGCTTTTTATTTGTAGTCATGGGAAGAGCAATGGCAGCTCGCGTAAAAAGAGCCTACTGGCCAACGATTGGCTTGATCCTCCTTTCACTGATCTACGTTGGTATCACAGATCTTAGCCTAACAGCAGTTGTTTTTCTAACGATCCTATTGTTGATCATCGTTGCTTCCAAAAATGAACTATTTAGGGAACAAATCATCTATTCTTGGGAATGGCTGACAGTAGATGGTCTGATCACCGGCACCTTATCCCTTCTTTACATTATTATTGGGGTATACAACATGCCGGAATTCCCCCATCGGAAGCATCACTTTATCTCGTTTTTCCTTTTCCCTTCTGAAAAGATTTGGTTCTCTGGATTACTTGCAATTATCGCTGTAAGTTTCATCATCATTCTCCTCGTTCATTTTTTACAAGGGAATAAACAACAGATCGGCGAACCATTTAACGAGGAACGAGCATTGTCAGTATTACATTCTTTTGGCGGAAATTCAGATAGTCAACTGATTTTCTTAAAAGACAAGCGGATGTTCATTTATGAAAAAGATGGGCAACCAACTGTCTTACTGCAATTTGCTTGCTATAACAATAAATGTATCGTGATGGGTGATCCTTCTGGGAAAAAAGAAGATTTTGCTGAAGCAATCGAGGCATTTATCGAAGAAACAGACCGTTTGTGCTACCTCCCTGTTTTCTATGAGACAAGTGAAGAGATCGTGATGATCCTTCATGAATTTGGGTACGACTTTATTAAAATGGGCGAAGAAGCTCACGTAAAATTAGCCGATTTCACTACTTCCGGCAAAAAAATGAAGGGATCTCGGGCAATCTTAAACCGAATCGAACGTGAAGGATTTACCTTTGAAGTCATCCAACCACCCTTTTCAGCTAGTCAAATGGCTGACTTGAAGAAAATTTCTGATAGTTGGTTGGGTACGCGAAAAGAAAAAGGTTTTTCCTTAGGATTCTTTTCAGAAGATTACTTGCAACGAGCACCGATTGCTATTGTGAATAGCCCAGAAGGAGAAATGGTCGCTTTCGCCTCCATAATGCCTACCTATACAGATAATAGAATCGGCACGATCGATTTGATGCGTTACGATCTAGACCGAGCACCATCTGGAAGTATGGATTTTCTCTTCTTACATCTCTTCGAGTATATGAAAGAAGAACAAATCGAGTACTTTAATTTGGGAATGGCACCTTTAGCAAATGTGGGAACTTCTAGAAAGAGTTTCATTCAAGAACGAATTGCTTATCTTGTCTATGAATTTGGTTCTCACTTCTACTCATTCCATGGGTTACGTGAATACAAAGATAAATATGCAACCAACTGGATTCCACGCTATACGCTTTACTCAAGAGATAGTTGGATCACCTATGTCATGATCGCCTTATTGATCATCGATAATGCGCCTGTTGAAACTCCAAAAAACCGATTATTCGGATTAAAAAAATGGCTGCGCAGACGTTGATTTGAATAGCAAAGAAATCTTAGAAGTATTGTTTTTCAAAAAACTTCATTTTGAAAATATCTACCGCCTTCCATAGAAGACGGTAAATCAAAAGAGTGTGGGACAAAAGTAAGAAGCACTGTTGTCTCATTCTTTAAAAACGAATAAATGGTGGGAGCAGAAGCAACTCCTTCTTAAATAAGTCGAAATCCACAAAAATTTGAAAAGCAAATTTCGTGAATTTCTTCTTATTTCTCGGAGTTAAACACTTCTGTCCCAGCCTCTTTTGTCTATTTACTATTTCCCCATCACTATTCGTTCTAGCGTCCTCCTCTCATTCCACTTCTCAAAATATCTTCTGTTGATCCTAATCATCACTTCTAGTTTCATTCCTGACTGGACTAATCTCCTCGAAAGACGTATCTACTTCAATAACGTTTCATAGCTTAACTTCCTCGTAACTCCTCGTACAAGCAACCAAGCAAGGAGGATCAAAGCAATACTCAATCCTAATGTGATCCAAGTGTTTACAAGCATGATTCCCATAAACTGCCCAATGATAAAAAGCAAGATAGGTAAAATAAGAAAAACAGCGCGCTGCTGTGCTTCTTCTACAGTCTGCGCTTTTGCAGAACCGCGAACAGTAATCGTGATCGCGATAAAAGATATTGCAGGTGACGCCAATAACAGAATGACTAGCCAACTTATACTAGGTAAGAACATGGTACCCATCAACACAAGTATTACAACTTGCGTCACGATCAGCATAGCAAAAAATGAAGTAAAAGAAACGATCATACTTAATAGAAATGCTGCCACTATTTTTGATTGGAAAATTTTTTTTAGTGGAAGAGGACAGTAAAGCAATGTTTCTAAGGTCTGCTTTTCCTTTTCTCCCACGAATGAGCTTGCCGCCATAACAGACGAAGCCATGATGGGTATCATCAAAAAGAACACAGGCATGGTATTATTCATCAATAGCTTGATCAAACTCTGTTTGACATCCTGATCTGCACCTGTCTGTGGGATCATCTCTAATAGTGCTTGTAAATTGAGAGAATCTAATGGGACAAAATGGACCATCATAATAAAAATAGTGGGTAAAACAATCGTCAATGCCAAGGGAACCACCAATATGGTAACAAATACCTGTTTGTTGGTAGTGATACTTTGCAAATCTTTTTTGATGATGGCCCACTGCATAGTATGCAACATTTTACTCGTTCCCCTTTCGTTTTTCGATCAAGCTGAAATAGATATCTTCCAACGTTGGCTGTTCGGCAGAAACATGGTAAATATCTCCACCTGCCTCCACGATCTGCTTCACAAGTGAAGGGATTTCTTTTTCTGTCTGAACGTCAATTTCAAACATCCCTTGTTCGATTTTTCGATAAGTCACACTATCCGTCATATAATTCGTCTCGATTTTTACCGTCATACCAGAATGGATCTTTACGCGAAGCTGTTCAAGTGTGCCTATTGCAAGTAGTGATCCCTTGTCGATCAAACCATAAGAAGTACAAATCTCTTGAGCATAACGCAATTGATGTGTACATAAGAAAATCGTCATCCCTTCTTCTTGGGCCAATTTTCGAATCATATGATTGACACTTTGGGCACTTTCAGGGTCTAACCCAGAAGTGGGTTCATCTAGAAACAAAATTTTAGGTTGATGGATCATTGCACGCGCAAGAGAAAGTCTTTGTCGCATCCCAGTAGAATAAGACCCTAGCTTGCGATCTTTTGCTTCAGTCAGATTTAGTCTTTCCAAAAGTGCAGTAGCACGCTTGAAACTCTCACTCTTATTTATACCGAATGCTGCTCCATAAAACATAAGATTCTCAATACCTGACAAGTTATCGTACATTTGTGCATGCTCTGTGACTACACCGGCCAACGCATGTACTTTTTCAGGATTTTCCATAGGATCGATATCGAATATCCGGCACTGCCCTCCTGATAGTTGAAGCATACCATTGAGTATCTTCACAGTGGTAGTTTTCCCTGCACCATTCGGACCTAAGAATCCAAACACTTCTCCTTGTTCAATGCTAATCGTTATATTGTCTATCGCTTTATTTTTATCAGGAAATATTTTTGATACATTCTCAAGTAAAACTGCTTTCATCGTTTCTTCCCTCCTGCAACCATTTTGAGTTCCACTGCATCCTACGTTCATCACTGCTTTTTATTCTAACTATTCACTCTGCCTGGATACACCTGGATCAAAATGTAAACGACAATCTTGATCTGCGCATCTTGAACAGAACTGGCTGTTCGTAAAACTACTTCATAAAAAGCAAACGTTATCTTTTATTATAACAAAAAAACTGCAGATCAAAGAATTTTTTCTTTGTCTGCAGTCTTTTATTTAAATAGATTCTCTTTAATGACCAAATTAGGCTTCGATTTCTGTTACGATACCTGAACCTACTGTACGGCCACCTTCACGAATAGAGAAAGTTGTTCCGTTTTCGATGGCAACTGGATGGATCAATTCAACATCGATCGTTACGTTATCTCCAGGCATAACCATTTCAGTGCCTTCAGGTAAAACGATTGTTCCAGTTACGTCAGTTGTACGGAAGTAGAATTGTGGACGATAGTTATTGAAGAATGGTGTATGACGGCCACCCTCTTCTTTTGTCAATACGTACACTTCTGCTTTGAATTTTGTATGTGGTGTGATTGAACCTGGTTTTGCGATTACTTGTCCACGTTCGATATCTTCACGTTGGATACCACGTAACAATACCCCAACGTTATCCCCTGCTTCACCATAGTCTAATGTCTTGCGGAACATTTCGACCCCAGTTACAACAGCTTTTTGTGTTTCAGGTTTGATACCGACGATTTCGATTTCATCACCTACACGAACTGCACCACGATCGATACGACCTGAAGCAACAGTCCCACGACCTGTGATTGAGAAGACATCTTCCACTGGTAATAATAATGGTTTGTCTGTATCACGTTCTGGTGTTGGGATATATTCATCAACAGTATCCATCAATTCCATGATAGCTGCTTCTGCATCTGGATCTCCTTGTAAAGCTTTTAATGCTGAACCTTTGATGACTGGTGTATCGTCACCTGGGAAACCATATTCGCTTAATAATTCACGAACTTCCATTTCGACAAGATCAATCAATTCTTCATCATCTACTAAGTCGATTTTGTTCAAGAAGACGATCAAATATTTAACACCTACTTGACGTGACAATAAAATATGTTCACGTGTTTGTGGCATTGGTCCATCTGTTGCAGATACAACTAGAATGGCTCCGTCCATTTGAGCAGCACCTGTAATCATGTTTTTCACATAGTCCGCATGTCCTGGTGCATCGATGTGTGCATAGTGACGTTTTTCAGTTTCATATTCTACGTGCGCAGTATTGATTGTAATCCCACGTTCACGTTCTTCAGGTGCTGCATCGATACTAGCATAGTCTTGAGGATTTGCTAAGCCTTTTTTACCTAATACTGTAGTGATTGCAGCAGTCAAAGTGGTTTTACCATGGTCGACGTGACCAATAGTCCCAATGTTTACGTGTGGTTTACTTCTATCATAATGTTCTTTTGCCATAATTAACAAACCTCCTAAATGTTTTAGAGCTCGATTTTTCACTCTCACTTGTTCATTATAGTCCTTTTTAGCTTAAATAAAAAAGATTATGTCCGACTTACTTTTTGTAAGTATTGAACAAACCCTATTATACGTCAAAATTGGTCAAAGTCAACTAAGAACACTCGCCTTGTTGAACAGTTCAGTATTCGAAGAGCACACAGACACAACCGTTGAATTTTCAGCAATTAAGTCGTTTAAAAATAACCTTGCCATTCATCAATAACCACTTGGAAAAGTAAGGGTTATTTCGTGATTACCAAATCTGCTTGTAACAAAAACACACTGATCAGTTCATTGGGATCAACTGAATACTGATATTCTTTTTTGTATTCTTTTTAATATTCTTTATAAAAACAAACTGCTCCTTGTTGCTCTGCTAGGTGGAACCCATTTTTTTCATAGAATCTTTTTATCACAGGGTCATTTTCTGCCAGTATTACTTTTTGCCTCACATCTGGATAAGCTTCTACCATCTTCTTCATCAGTTCTGTCCCAATGCCTTGCTTTTGATAGGTAGGGTGTACCAACAAGTCTTGAATGTAAAGAATTGTTTCACCATCCCCCACACTGCGGATCAGTCCAATCAATTCTTTCTCTTGCCAAACAGTGATGACCTTAAGTGACTGCTCCACCGCCTTCATTAGTCGTTTGCTATCTGTTGTATATGCCGTCCAGCCCACAGCGCCATAAAGTTCTAGTAATGATTGTTCACCAATACATTTTTGTTCATGAAAATGCATAACTACACCTCCTTCATCATATATACCATTATTTCTTGTGCTTAGCGAAAACTCTTCAACGCTTTTTGAACTCTCAATCAGCTGTAAGTTCAATAAAATTCCCCTCTGGATCTTGGATCACTGCCTCATAATAACCATCTCCCGTCGTTCTTGGACCACTTAGTAGTGGATAACCATCAGCGATGAATCGTTCCGCAAATGAATCCACATCTTCTTTTGTTCCGACTGCTAATGCCAGATGCGCATAGCCTAACGTATCTACCGATCGATCAGATAAAAATGGTTTGGTGATCAATTCGATTCTGCCACCAGTAGGGAAACTTAAAAAATAAGATTGGAACCTCGTTTTGGGATTGGTATATTTTTCTGAACTTTTTGTGCCAAAATAGCACTCATAAAACGCTCTCATTTTTTCTAAATCCTTTGTCCAAATCGCAATATGCTCGATATGCATGAATTCCACTCCTTTATATTTTAAATCTATATAATTATTTATACCATGCTTGATAATTCTCATAAAGCGTCATCTTTCTATTCTATTTTCTATGATAAACTAAAATGAACAAGAATACGGAGCAAATCTAAAAATCAGCTTTGCTACAGACGCTCGAATAAACGGCGGTAGCAGAAGCAATTCCTTCTTAAACAAGCCGAAATTCACAAAAATTTGAAAAGCAGTTTTCGCTAATTTCTTCTTATTTATCGGAGTTAAACACTTCTGTCCCAGCCTCTTTTTTCTCCAATTTCTCAAACCTAAACGACTTTTGTCTCGGCCTCTTCCTATCTACTGATGTAATACAAAAGTTACACGAATTATCGCTCTATCTAATGTATTTGTTTCATTTGACGATTTTCGATCAATGTTGGTTTTCCTTCAATTAATTGATCTGCAAATAAAGCGACGTCTTCTCCTGTGATATCAAGAACTGTTTTCCCGCTTTGTGCCCCTTCTTCGAACAACTCTACTAATTCAGAAAGTACGCCATCCTTTTCAGTCACACCAATCGGCGCTACTTTAAAAAAATATTTTTGGATCTCTTTATAAACGATTTGATAGTCTTTCGGTAAACTCTTGACACGGATCATGTGGACACGCCACTCTTTTTTTTCATCGATCATTTGTTGGATTCCCATAGTTTATCCCTCATTTTTTCAGTTTTTCAGCTACGGATTCGTTTAATTGCTTTCGCCATTTATCGCGGTAATTTTCTACACCTTCAACTCCTGCGACTGCTGCACTGAATTTCTTCGCATCCCCATCAACGATTTGATTGATTGAAATTCCATCCATTGCAGATTCCTCTAGCAGTCCCAGAATCCCATCCAAAATAGGGACTAGGTTCCTACCAGAAAAATTCGAATAGTCCCATAAACTACTTTGGATCTCTTTCCATGCTATCTGATAATCTAGCGGCAGTTTATCTGAACGCACATCAAATTCCTGATACGCTCTTCTAATATCATTACCTGTGATTTTGTCATAAAATTTCATTTTTCATCTCTTCTTTCTTCACTAGCTCCATTTGTCTTTACTTTTGCCAATTGAGAGACTAAGAAACGCCATTTTTCCCAAAATTCTTCTAGATATCTATCACCCTTATCATTCAACTGATAAAACTTCCTTGCTGGACCAAGTTCTGATTTTCTCTTTTCAGTCGTTACTAACCCCTTCTTTTCCAATCGCAATAAAACAGTATACACTGTTCCTTCCACGATTTCTGAAAAGCCAGTAGCCACTAGCTCATTTGTGATCTCATATCCATATGTTTCCTGCTTATTCTTGATGATTTGCAGGACGATACCTTCTAATGAGCCTTTTAATAACTCGGTCATCCCTTTCAACTTCTGCCACCTTCTATGTGTAAAAATACTTTGTAACACTTAGTACTGGAGTATCATAACAGCAACATCAAAAAGAAACAACTACCTAGTATTAAAAAGTAGAAGATTTAATTTTTCTTTATAAAATTTTACATTCCAATTGATTCAATAGACGAATCGACTATTTTCATGAATAATAAGATTGAGGTGAAATGGATGATGAAAAAATGGATTGGCGCACTCATCGTAGTTGCGATTTTTTTAGGCGGTAGTTTTGCTACTTATCGTTATTACTACATGGGAGAAACCTATTATACAAAGATCACGACAAATGGCGAAAGACATACAGAGGGCGACCGAAAAAACACGTATTATACGTATAAACAAGCGGCTTATAATGAAGAAGGTCAAGAAAAAGAAGTCTCTTTTAACGAACTAAGAGAAAGACCATTGAAGATGAACGCATATCTCAAATTAGAAGTGAACGAGAGAAAAGGCGTTTTGAATTGGGAAGAAGTAAAGCTCAATGAGATTCCAAAAGCTGCAGCGCAACAGTTAGAATAATAAAATAGCCTGAACACTACGAAAATAATTATTTCCGCAGTGTTCAGGCTTATTTGTTGAAAATCTAACCGTTTTTTTGAATCGCTCAGTCGTGTCCTATAAACGATTTAAAACTTCATCGACATTTTTGATCATGACTGAAATCGTTCCATCTGGATTATTTACGAATTCGATCAAATCAGGATTGCGGTAAACATCTACAGGTACAATCAATTCGATTCCATTTGATAGTTTAAATTTTTGTTTTCCAAATTTTTTCTCGGATATTTCTTGTACTTCTTTAACAGGTGGTGCTTCTGGAACAAAACCTTGTTCCTGTACTTCTTCTTGAAACGCCAATTTTGCTGTGATGTTTTCTTTGAACACCTTTTCTGCAATCATTTCATGATCTAATCTGCCCTTTTCTTCGATCGTATCATAGACGGCTTCCTTCAAATCTGCCATGATATCAAACTCTTCCGTTTCAAATTTTTTACCTAGACTCTTGGCAACCTTTTGGATAACCTTGACGTTTTCTTCTAATGAGGGAGCGGGAACACTCTCGATCACTCTTCCAGAAAAGTAAAGTTCTTTTTTCCCAGAGAAATCATATTTCTTTTCAATCAATTCATACGTCAAGTCAGTTAAGTTCACAGCAAGTGCTTCATCCGCTTTCTGTGATTTTGAACCAAGGATCGCCCTGTTCAAAATCAAACGATTATCGATTCCTGTTTCATCTGCTTCGACAAAGTGAGTATACGATTCTCGGTAATTTACTTTTAACAAAGCTAAATACATGACGGTATCCATCTCGTACAAGACAACAAAAACATCCGCGCTTGGTGCCTCTTCACTTTCTTGATAGACGTCAAACCACCGTTGTACAATCAATTCACTCGCTTCAACAAAATTTTCTTCACATTTTTTTAAATGCGTACCGATTACACTTTCTTGTGTCAACTGGCCGGTCTTTGTTTGTGCAGAAGAAATTTTTTGGATTTTCTTTTGTAAAAACTCTCGGATAAAATCTTTTGTCAAATCCAATTCTTTTTGAGAAAAAACTGGAGAACCAGTTTCGCGATCAATAATATGCAAAATTGCTTTTTTTAAATAGATATCCATTCTCTCATTCCCTTCTGATTTAGTTTACGTAATTTACCAGCAAAATACTAGAATGAAAAACATTTTTTTATTGATTTTACTAAAATAAAAAAAGAAGAAACAAAATGGATTCTTTTTTTGGAAAAATGAGCTAGAATTAAGGAGAAATAAAAATTAAGGAGTTGAGAGTATGGATTCATTAACAAGTACGTATCGTTTAGCAAACGGCTATAAGATCCCAGTCGTTGGTTTTGGCACATGGCAAACACCAGATGGAGATGTTGCCGTTGCATCAGTAAAAGAAGCATTAGTAGCAGGGTATCGTCACATCGATACTGCACAAGGCTATAAAAATGAGGAAAGTGTAGGACAAGCAATAAAAGAAAGTGGCATTCCTAGAGAAGAAATTTTTCTTACTACAAAATTGTGGAATGCAAATCACAGCTATGACTTAGTGATGTCTTCCTTTGAAGAATCCTTGAAAAAATTGCAAATAGACTATATTGATCTATTCTTAATCCACTGGCCTAATCCCGTTGCCTTTCGCGACAATTGGGAAGAAGCAAATGCAGAAACATGGCGTGCATTTGAAGAATTATATGAAGCTGGGAAAATCAAAGCGATTGGTGTCAGCAACTTCTTACCTCACCATTTAGACACTTTGGCTAAAACAGCAAAAGTAATGCCAATGGTCAATCAGATCTTCCTTGCTCCAGGAGAATTACAACCTGAAGTCGTGGATTATGCTAAAAAACACGATATGATCTTAGAGGCTTACAGCCCACTAGGAACTGGGAAAATTTTCGATGTTCCTGAAATGCAAGAAATTGCAAAATCACACGACAAGAGCATCGCTCAAGTTTCTCTTCGCTGGTCTTTACAACACGGCTTTTTACCATTGCCTAAATCAGTAACACCTAGCCGTATCAAAGAAAACACTGAATTATTTGATTTTGAATTGTCCGAAGAAGAAATGAAACAAATCGATCAATTGGACGGCGTAGTTGGAAAAGCAAAAGATCCAGATACTGCTCAATTCTAAGTTAAGGAAGTTAGATAGCTATGGACCCAATCGAACGTTTAAACTCTCTTCCTGAAGAAATCACACGAACGTTTCATCCTGATTTTGTTTTTTTGATCACACCAGACAAAATCCAGCATTTTCCATTGAGGAATGCTACTTATGAACAAAAATTAGCAGAAGTTAAAAATAGATTCGATCATTCTTTGATGGTCAAGACTTGGCAAGGTCATAAAGTGATTTATTCTCCTGACCTTGAACAATTCGCTTTGATTCCAAGAGAATAATGATGTAGAGCGTGGGAGCAGAAGCAACTCCTTCTTAAATAAGCCGAAATTCACAAAAATTTGAAAAGCAATTTTCGTGAATTTCTTCTTATTTCTCGGAGTTAAACACTTCTGCCTCAGCCTCCTATCAACGAATGAAAAGGTGCCTTGAAGAAGTTCGCAATATGCGCTACTTCTTCAAGGCACCTCATTTTATTTTACCATCATTCATTATTGCTTAGCGATCATTGATAGCTGTTGCCGCAAATTGTTCGATCAGTGGAATCAAAGTCAGTTTCACTTTATATTTACGCTCTAACGCTTTTTCGATCGTAAACTCGTTTTCAGATGTCATAGAGATCTCAGCTAGTTTGCGAGGTTCATCCGCTGCTTTTTCATAAATCACTACGGATTGCTCTGTTTTTTCTGTATAGAATTTTGGATATTCAGCTACTTCACTTGAAAAATCAGCAAAAGTCAAAGCGGTAGTGTTCGTTGAGCGTTCTTTTTCAGTTGATTCCGCTGTTGGTTTGTCTTCTGCTTCTTTCACTGGTTCTTCCATTTTGACTGTGTTCGTTTCTTCGACAGTCGTATCGTTTACTGGTGTAGAAACGGTTTGAGCAGTTGGCTCATCATTTTTAAGACGTTGATCGTTCCAGTAAGAAACGATTTCGATCAATAAGTTGTCGCGGAAGCGATCAAAAATATCCTTTTCACCTGAACGAATACGTTTTAACACAGTAGTAAAATTATCATCGATAGGTACATTAATACGTGTATCTTCGTTTGATTGTCCTGCTAATCCAATAGTCAATATTTGTCGATTTTTAGGATCAAGCATCACTTGTAAAGGTAGTCCGTAACGTCGTAAGCTTTCCTCTTCCAAAGAATGGAACAATTGACTTCTGATGCCGTCTAAAGAAGGACGGAATTGATTGAGTAATTTTTGCTTTTGTTTTTTCTTCATATATTCTCTCCTTCGCTCATACCTTTACGATTATAAGAAAAAAAAAGACAAATGAAAAGGATTATACCAAAAAAAACTTAGATATATACGCAAAATCATTAAAAATAAGCCGTTTTCCAACTATTTTTTAAGAAAAAAGAACCTAAGACATTTATCTGCCTCGGCTCTCTGATTGGACAGATGTCAAACAACGCTTCCTCATTCATGTAACAGTTCAAAGAGGTCAAGACAAAAGTCGTTTAGAGTTGAGAAATTGGAGAAAAAACGAACAATACGTTTTTTGTATTGCTCGTTTTTTTGAAATTTCCGAAAAACTGACTTTTGGACGCCGCTTATTCGAGAGTCTGTAACAAAACTGATTTTTAGATTTGTCCCACATTCCCCCATACGAATGCGCTAGTCGACGCCCGATCAATATAAATTTTACTAGACAATCAAGAACGAATTTCTAGCAAATAATCACTTGCAAGCTGTTGATTCATGGCATCTGCTTTCCTTAAATATGCCGCAACTTGTTCGATTTCATCCCCAGTTGCACCAACAGTAATGGCTAATGCTCGTGCTTGTAAGGACATATGCCCCTTTTGGATGCCTTCTGTTACTAAAGCTTTCAATGCCGCTAAATTCTGAACTAAGCCCACAGCCGCAATTACTTGTGCCAATTCTCTTGCAGAAGAGACATCAAGTATTTCAAGCGCAAGTTTCGCTTTAGGTAAAATCTTTGAAGCGCCTCCTACAGTCGCAACAGCTAAAGGTACAGTCAATTTACCCACTAACTGTCCATCAACTATCTTCCAATCTGTCAATCCTTGGTAAAAGCCATTTCTTGAAGCATATGCATGAATAGCTGCGGATGCCGCTCTGGTATCATTACCAGTTGCTAAGATGACCGCTTCGATCCCATTCATGATACCTTTGTTATGCGTTGCTGCCCGATAAACATCTAGCTTTGCATATTCCGCTGCCTGTTGGATTTTTTCGGCAACTTGTCTTCCAACTTCTTTGCTTTTGCCTAAATGTTCAAAAGGAATCGTGCAGCATGCTGTAGCAAGAGATTCGGATGCTAAGTTACTCAAAATACTGAATAAAATCTCTTCATCTGGAAACCAGCTTCTCAATTGGCTGGCGACTCCTTCTAAAATCTCATTGACGATATTCGCCCCCATGGCATCTTTGACATCGATCAAGAAATCGATTGATACATAGGCATGGTCACTTCCCATGAATTCTCTCGTAGAAATATCTCTCACTCCACCACCGCGTTTAACAATGGAAGGATAGCTATTGTTTGCACACAAAAACAGTTCATCTTTTCGTGTGCCTATTGCTTCGATGATTGCCTGATATTCAGACTTACCTGTCAACACGATCTGGCCTCTCATCAGTCTTTGTGGCGTTTTTGCAGTGATATTCCCACAAATTTTCGCTCCATTGCTAGCTGCTGCTATAACGGATGGTTCTTCTGTTGCCATGGGAACCCATTTTTTTTCACCATTGATCTGAAAATTTTGGGCAACGCCCATAGGAATCTCCACTTGGCTTATTTGGTTCTCAATCAAATGGTTCGCAATGTCGTCAGACAAGCGTTCATTTTTTAGTTGATCTGCACTTTTTTCAGCAATCACGCCTCCGCGAACTAACTGACTTCTACGTTCTTCTGGTGTCAGCTGATAGAACTTTTTTTTTTCGTCGAATGATCCTGCTTTTTCTTGATTTGCCTCAAGTAAGACTGCTAGTCCCAGACCTCCACCGATACATAAAGAAGCGACGCCGTATTTTTGTTCATTTCTCTGCAGTCCATAACTCAATGTCGTCAGGATTCTTGCACCACTAGCGCCAATCGGGTGTCCTAAAGCAATAGCTCCACCATCACTGTTTACTTTTTCTGGATCAAGTTGAAGTTCACGATTGACAACGATGGACGAGACAGCAAATGCTTCATTGATCTCAAATCGATCAATCGCATCTAATGAAACATCTGTCTTTTCTAACAAAGACTTGATCGCATTGATCGGTGCGATTCCCATGATACTAGGATCAATACCGATTTCCGTCACACCTTTGATCGTTACTAGATACGGAAGATCATTTTTTTGTGCATATTCTTTTGAAGCTAGGATCATTACTGACGCACCATCATTTAATGGAGAAGCATTTCCAGCTGTAACCGTTCCATTTTCTGAGAATACCGTTTTTAATGTTCCTAGTTTTTCTAATGAACTATTACCACGTATCGCCTCATCATTTTCCAGCAATGTTCCATCCGGTAGTGGAACAGGTATGATTTCTTCTTTGAATACATTATTTTCCGTTGCCTTGGCTGCTTTCAATTGTGAGTCTAATGCATATTGGTCTTGTTCTCTTCTCGTCACTCCGAACTGTTCTGCTACATTCTCAGCAGTTAACCCCATATGCGTGTTTGAAAAAGTATCAGTCAAACCATCGTTGACCATGCTTGAAATTGGTTCATTATATGAAGTGGTTTCAGAATCAAATTGTTGTAGTAAAGGCGCCCGGGTCATACTTTCTGTTCCCCCAGCTATTACTAGATCTGCCTCACCTAATTGAATCAGCTGACGCGCTAAAATCACTGCTTTCATTCCTGAACCACAGACTTCATTGATAGTCATTGCAGGAACATCTACAGGAATATCACTATTGATCGAGATTTGGCGGGCAACATTTTGGCCATTTCCCGCTTGTAATACATTTCCAAAAATCACTTGGTTGATCTCATCTTTTTTGATACTTGCTTTTTCTAGCAATTTTTTAGTAACCATTGTCCCTAATTCAACTGCAGAAAAACTGCTCAAACTACCTTTATATTTACCAATTGGTGTTCTTACAGCATCTATAATTACGACTTCCTTCAAGTAAACCACCTCCTACAAAAATATACCATTGTTTTCGCCAAAAACAAATAGTACATTACTTCTTCAAAATAAACGAGGAACAAATTTTAACAATCCTTAAATATTCGCTTTTTTGTATTTCTTTTAATCATTTTATGATACTTTAGTAAAGTAAGTTTTTTTATCACAAATAAAGAGGTGTTGAAATGAAAATAGGGATCGATCGTCTTTCCTTTTTTATTCCAAATTTATATTTAGATATGACAGAATTAGCCAACCATCGAGGGGATGATCCTGCTAAATACCATATCGGTATTGGTCAAGATCAGATGGCTCTTAACCGCATTTCAGAAGATATCATCACATTAGGTGCAAATGCTGCCAGCAGAATCGTGACGGAACAAGACCGCGAACTCATCGATATGGTGATCGTTGGAACAGAATCAGGTATCGATCACTCGAAAGCAAGTGCTGTGATCATCCACCATTTGCTTAAAGTCCAACCTTTTGCTCGTTCCTTTGAAATCAAGGAAGCTTGTTACGGCGGAACGGCAGCTTTGCATATGGCAAAAGAATATGTGAAAAATCATCAAGATCGTAAAGTTTTGGTCATTGCTAGTGATATGGCTCGTTATGGTTTGGCAAGTGGCGGCGAAGTCACACAAGGCGTTGGTGCTGTTGCAATGATGGTCACTGCTGACCCACGAATACTTACAATCGAAGATGATAGTACTTTCTTGACAGAAGATATCTACGATTTTTGGCGCCCAGATTATAGTGAATTTCCTATCGTAGACGGGCCATTATCAAATTCAACTTATATTGAATCCTTCCAAAAAGTCTGGAATCATCATAAAGAACTCACTGGTCTTAAACTAGAAGATTATGACGCATTGAGTTTCCATATCCCTTATACAAAAATGGGGAAAAAAGCGTTGCAAAGTGTATTAGATCAGACAGATGAGGAAAATCAAACACGTTTGTTAGAACGTTATGAAGAAAGTATTCGATATAGCCGCCGTGTTGGCAACTTATATACTGGCTCACTCTATCTAGGTTTGATTTCTCTTTTGGAAAATTCTCAAGCTTTATCATCTGGTGATCGTATTGGCCTATTCAGTTATGGTTCTGGCGCAGTCAGTGAATTCTTTACGGGCTATCTAGTCGAAGGCTACCAAGAATTCCTAATGACCGAGAACCACCAAGAAATGCTAAATGCAAGAAAACAAGTCACTGTTGCTGAGTACGAAACGATCTTTAGCGAAAAATTACCAGAAAATGGCGAATCTGCAGAATATACTTCTGATGTGCCTTTTTCAATCTATAAAGTAGAAAATGATATACGCTACTACAAACAGTAATACGTAAGACTTGGCTTTCATCAGTTAAAGCAGTGAGTTGTATATAGCAACAAAAGATTCTAAAATAAATGACTACGATCAGCCGAAGGAACCAAAATGATATTCTTTATTTTGAGTTCCTTCGGCTGATTATTTATTTACATAAAATGGGTAACTTCCTCTATTTTTACGTGTCCGGTACTACTTTTACTTGCTCGCTCTCAATTTACTTTTTATTGGATCAGCAACAAGCGGTAGGTCAAACGAGTTGTACTGATTTGTTCATTTTGGAGAAAATGTTGGTCAAGAAAATCAGTCAATCGTTGGTCTTCTTTATACTCTTCATAGTAATCTTCCATCAATGAACGAGTAATTTCTTCTTTGAGAACATACGTGAATTCCTGTGTTTGATAGGAATAATCATTTTGTGTTAAAAATGTTTCAAAAAAATCCATTAAATCTGGAGACACCGTCGGATCTGCTTCATAAATCCCTAATCTTTCTTCTAAAGGAATAAAAAGATCATCCCTTGAGCGTACGACTCGAAGGATTACACAAGCCTGATTCATTTTTTTCAGCATTTTTTCTAATTTTTTTGTATTATCCAATGCTGGATTTGCAGCAGTAAAAATCACTTCAGCACTTTCTTTATTTTCTAAAAAAGCTTCGAAAGACTGCTTCATCATTTGGATGTTTTTCACACCCAGCTTATTTGCTTCTTGTTGGGCAAAGCGCAACATTTCGGTTGAAAAATCAAATAATTTGTAGCTTCCTACTTCTTTCGCCATAGGTAAATAGCGCCCAGCACCACCTGCTACATCTATCAGGTCAGATGCAGGTAATACTTTCTTGCTTTTTAAAAAGGCGATCACATCTTCTACGATCGTCGTGCGTGATTCCAGTTGATTTTGATAATACGCTGGGGCAAATTCATCCCAATCTATTTCGTCCATGGTTGATTCTCCTATTTGATTTTTTCGCTTTTCGGAATAAATTATATAGCTTAGCAAATTTCATTCTTATGTTGAGATTCTAACACATTGATCTATTTTTCAAAAAGATATTCAAAAAATGGCGCTTCATATAAATATTAAAATATTATATTCATTCCATAGTTCATAGCGTTAGATGAAAGATTTCTTAATCCAAAAGTATAAGATGCTGTCATACTTGCAGTATCACTAATTGATGCTGGAGTACCCTATACTTCCTAGTATTGAATTTGAGCACCGTTTCGAATGATGTACATTGCCCTTAGACTCCAGTCACTATTCTTATTAGTAGTCTGGTAAGTATATTTATTTTTGCTAGCAATTGTAAAACTATAACCCGTTGACTGACCACTCAAAAGCTGAACATCATGATAAACAAAAGGGGCTATCCCACTATGCAGTTTATGTACTACAACTAATTTATTATTCTTGACAACATAGCTTCCTTTGGAAGTGGTACAAATAATCGCATCTATATTCACTTTAGTTTCATCAATAAAAATTTTCCCTAATTCAGGTGTTACATCGCTATTAATCTCAGCAGCCTGCACGGAGTGACCAAGTAGCAATAGTCCAAAAGTAGCTAATCCAAAAAATACAAATTTTTTCATTTTATACACACCTTTTAAGTTTTATTTTTTTCCCAGATCACTCGTTGTTCTTTCGCTGTGCTTGGAGGATCTGCTGTGTTGTCATCAATCAGAACAATTTTATTTGGTATGTCCATACTATTTGTGTTTCGCACATATTGTACAGCTACAAAGCTCAGTTTCGGAAAATAATTTTTTGGTGCTTCTTCTTTATGTACTTTATTTTGTGAAAGTGAGATATATGCAGTACCATCTTTGTTATCAAAATAAAACTTCCATCCCGGTTATTGCCAACCTTCACGTAGTTTGACGTTCGCAGTGATTTCTGAAACTACATGTTCTTGATCATTACCGTAAGATATTTCTTTTACAGATACATCCATGATATCAGTCAAAGGAATAGTATACTCTAACTGCTCACTTTTAAGTGTTTCTTGTTTTGGAACTATGCTAGGTATCCCTAACAGAAATGTACCTACTATCACGACACAAATGAAGCACAGTAAGAAACCAAATCCAAAGTATTTGATTTTTTATTTGAAGAGTCTATATCTTGTATGATCTGTGTGTTATTGATATTCTCCTCATCCTTGATTAAATAATCTAACGTTACCCCAAATAGTTTACTCAAACTATTCAGAGAAGAAAGATCAGGATATGTTCTTGAGA
Organism: Enterococcus sp. VV15; assembly: GCF_005236045.1. Lineage (NCBI taxonomy): Bacteria > Bacillati > Bacillota > Bacilli > Lactobacillales > Enterococcaceae > Enterococcus > Enterococcus sp. VV15. The sequence continues at coordinate 14,024 of NZ_QPTY01000027.1, read as the reverse complement.
CCTCCCAACTTGAAACAGTCGAACGTGCAATATTCAATATTTTTGCGATATCTTCTTGTGTATACCCATTCTTTGTTCGTTCTTCTTTCAGTTTGGCTCCTAGACTCATTTTTACCCTCCTTTAAATTTTTTAACTTGTCTTTAGAGTAACTTATATGCTTCAGCAAGTTAAGACAAATTTCATAGCTATTGCGACTGCTACGAAACATATCTTCCCTATATTGGGCTTTCACGTAATATTTTCTTTATAAAAAGAAGGCTACCACTAAGTTCATCTGATTTTCTTTACTTGCTACTTCACTTGTCCAGATGTTATTTTCTTGAAGATATTTTTATGATAGACTGTTTCTTATTAAGAGTTGTACAAAGAGACAAATGGATTTTTGTGCTTTCTAAACAACTACAAGTCAATAGAATGAAGAAAACTATTTATTTTGAAGAAGTATCTTAATGAAAAAAATTACTTTAGTGTTTTTTTAAATAAATTACTTGATTAAAATATATGTTATATTTAATATATATAATCAGATAAATGAATGGAGGGATTCTATTGAGCGCACCATTATATCAAATGATCTACACAGATTTAAAAAAACATATCGAAAAAGGGAACTATGAAATAAATGACCTTTTACCTACTGAAAAAGAATTAGCCGCCTTATATAGCGTAAGTACGATTACAGCAAAAAAAGCACTAGATTTATTAAAAGAAGAAGGCTACATCCTCAGAAAACCTCGAAAAGGTTCAGTGATCATCAGTAATCGTAAAAACGAATCAACTTTTGAAAAACTGATCATCGGATTAGTCATCACCAATTTTTCTGATTTTTTTGGTACACAGATTCTCAGAAGTATTTTAAACTACGATGCGGAAAAGCTGAATGTCATTGTTAAAGTCACTTATGGCGATTTAAAAAAAGAAAATGAATATATCCAGGAATTAATCGATTTAGGGATTCAAGGATTGATCCTTCTACCTACATCTTCTGAATATACTTCACCAAAAATCTTAGAGTTGATTGCCCGGGATTTCCCAGTCGTAGTCATCGATCGTCTAATGGACCAACTCCCTGTATGTAGCGTCCAAACAGATAGCTTCTCTGCATCAAAAGAATTGACAAACTATCTATTCGATCAAGGTCATCAAAAAATCGGCTTACTTACCTCCGATAGTCGTGTTTCTACAATTGACGAGCGTGTTGACGGCTTTCTATCTGCTCATGTCGATGCAAACCGAGCGGTCAGTCAAAAGCAGATTTTTTCAGTCATTGATTCAGTTGTCCCCGGTTCTTCAAGAAGTATCACAGAAGATGTCGAACTGATTGTTGAGTTTTTACAAAAAAATCCAGAGATCACTGCACTATTCACTACAGAATACAACATTGCTTTATTAGCCAAAAGCGCAATCGAACAACAGAGTAAAGCTGTTCCAAATGATTATTCTATCGTCTGTTTCGATCACCCAACGATCAATTTATTCGATTTGAACGCCTTTACTTTCACACATATCGAACAGGACCAAACTTCTATTGGCCATGAGGCAATGACCTTATTACTAAGGAAAATCAAAGAGCCTACGCTGATTGAAAAAGTAAATCTTGGCTATCAACTCATCGAAGGTGATTCAGTTTCTTCTCTTTGATTACACAAAAAAACGCTCGAAACAGTGCTGTTTCAAGCGTTTTTTTGGTTTTATTTATTCTTTTGTACGTGGACAAGGATCATTTTTGTGATTTCCATCAAAATAACCGTCACTAAGGCAATTCCGATACATGTAAAGACTTCAGTTAAGCCAAAATCAGCTGGAATTGAGAAGACTTGTTTTAACCCAGGAATCATGGTCAAGCAATATAATGCACTACATACGACAACAGCTAACAAGACACTTCGGTTTGAGAAGAATCCAGCTTGGATCGCTGTTTGTGTATTGGAACGTGCTGGAAATGTTTGTAACGTCCGGCACCAGATCAATGTAGAGAAGGACATTGCTACACCAAATTCTGGTGAATGTTGCATCCCTAACCATTGAGCAAAAATAACTGCGATCCCGATCAATACACCACGGTAAGTTACTGAGATCAACGTTTTATCCGTAAAAATACCAGAATTTGGATCTCTTGGTGGTCTACCCATCGTTGCTGGTTCCGCTTTTTCCGTTCCTAAAGCAATAGCAGGAAGAGAGTCGTTCACTAAGTTGATAAATAGTAATTGTAATGCAGTAAATGGGTTTGACCAATCAGCAACTAAAGCAAAGATAATCGCAATGATTGCACCCAAGTTACCTGAAAATAGGTAAGAAATGGCTTTCTTGATGTTATCGAAGACATTTCGTCCTACTTCAACGGCATTAACGATCGATGCAAAGTTGTCATCAGTCAAGACCATTGCAGCAGCATCTTTCGCAACATCCGTACCTGTTCCCATTGCAATACCGATATCTGCTTGTTTCAAGGCTGGTGCATCATTGACACCATCACCAGTCATCGCTGAAATATGGCCTTTATTTTGCCATGCTCGTACGATCCTAATTTTGTTTTCTGGTGAAACACGCGCATATACGGTCACTTTTTCTAGTACTTCGTTCAGTTGGTCTTCTGTCAGATCATCTAATTCTGTACCAGTCAACGCTTGATCGCCTTCTTCAAAGATGCCGATTTCTTTGGCGATTGCTACAGCAGTTGTCTTATGGTCACCTGTGATCATGATCGTCTTGATACCAGCACTTCTTGCTTCTTTGACGGCTTGTGTCACTTCTTCTCTTGGTGGATCGATCATTGCAAGCAATCCAATTAAGATCAAGTCATTTTCATCTTCAAATGAAAGTTCTGTGCTTTCGATTGGACGATACGCAAAAGCTAAAACACGTAACGCACGATTTGAAAAAGCTTCATTTTGTTCTTTGAATTTTGTCATCAGTTCTTCTGTCATTGGCACAACTTCTCCATTGACCAACGCTTTTTTACTACGACCAAAGATGATATCCGGTCCACCCTTGACGAACAAATATTGGCCATTGTTGATGTTATGTGCCGTTGACATCAATTTACGGTCAGAATCAAATGGTAATTCTGCTTGTCTTGGATAGGCATTTCGGATTTCTTGATAAGGCTGATTCAACTTTTCACTGAAATCAATGAATGCCACTTCTGTTGGATCACCTAGTTTTGTACCATCTTCACTGATCGAAGCATCATTTGCTAAGACACTGATCTCAATCAAACGGCGTTCATCATCGGACCATTTCGCTGGATCATTCGTGAAGTCTCCTGTAGCTCCATTTGCCAAATAATAATCAACCACCGTCATTTTATTTTGAGTCAACGTACCAGTCTTGTCAGTACAAATGATACTTGTTGATCCAAGTGTTTCAACCGCAGGTAGCTTACGAATGATCGCATGACGTTTTGCCATTTTGTTTGTTCCTAAAGACAAAACGATTGTTACGATCGATTGCAATGCCTCTGGAATAGCTGCTACGGCAACAGCAACTGCGAACATGACTGCACTAACGATATCTGCAGTTAGATCCCCTGTTCCCTCACCTAAATAGATACGGAACAATTGGATACCTAAAATAACTAGTGATAAAGCTAGGATTGCCAAACTTAATTTTTTACTGAATTTGTCTAATCCGCGTTGTAGAGGAGTGACTTGTTCCGTTGTTGATTCAAGAAGCCCAGCAACTTCTCCGATTTCTGTATTGTTCCCAGTAGCAGTTACTAAGAATTTTCCGCGGCCATACGTGATGATCGTTCCACTAAACACCATATTTATACGGTCGCCGATTGGTACTGTTTGCTCAATCGATACAACCTCTTTTTCTGAAGCTGTCGATTCACCAGTAAGCATTCCTTCATCTACTTTTAATGAACCAGCTTCTAACAGCCGCCCATCAGCAGGTACATAATCTCCTGCATCTAATAAGACGATATCCCCAACAACTAACTCATTTGCTGGAATCGTCCGTTCTTTTCCGTCACGGATAACACGCGCATCAGGTGCGGAAAGACTTTTTAATGCTTCTAAAGAGCCTTCTGCTTTTTTTGTTTGGATAACACTGATCACTGAGTTCAACATCAACACGGCAAAAATAACTAAGAATTCGATGTAGTCACCCATGAGCATTTGGATCAATGCGACAATCAGCAACACGATGACCATAGCATCTTTGAATGTTTCTAAGAACAATTTCCATGTCGGTTTCTTAGGTGCTTCCTTTAGCTGATTCAATCCATCTCTTTCTAACTTTTCTTTTGCGAGCGTCGTACTCAATCCTTCGGTCGAGCTCTGCGTTTTTTGCATCAGCGAGTCGATTGATTCCTTGTAGACGGCTTGCTGAGCCTGTTCCTTGTTTTCCAAATTTCATCCCCCATTTTGATTTTTAGTTATCGGCAATTGTCCTGACTGAAAAAAAGAGACCTAAGACAAATGCGGATTTGTCTTAGGTCTCACCATTTCATACAATACCAGATAACCATTTGGTTAACTTACTGTTGATATTATCACAACAAATGTTGTCGGTTACTCCCCTAAGGAGATATTCAACTGTACTATTATCCTACCTGAATATATGCCAAAAAGCAACCACTTTAGCTTAGTTTACTGGATATTTTCAACCTTGTTTACAAAAATAGTGTTCTTCATTTGTAGGCTTCTTTTTGTTCTCATGCTATACTATTGTTATTGTAAAAAAGGAGGATTTGACTGTGGGAACAAATATTATTTATGTCCTTTATTTGATCAACGTCATCATTGCTTTAGTTATTATTTTGATCAAACCACGTGATGTTGCTGCTATCTGGGCATGGTTACTTGTACTTTTTGCGCTTCCCGGTATTGGGTTTGTACTCTACCTTTTCTTTGGGCGTGGCCTGACAGATAAGAAAAAATTCTATTTAAGACAAAGTGACTTGAAAGAATTAGAAAACTTTCGAGATTTCAAAGGAGACACGATCGATCACTACGATCCATTGATGGAAAATCTGGAACATCAACAATTCGTTGATTTTTTCTCTTCCCTCAATCGTATGCCACTGACTCGAAAAAATTCGGTCACTTTATTGACAGATGGACAAGAAAAACTGGACGCTCTATTAAAAGATATCAAAGCGGCCAAACATTCCGTCCATATTGAGTATTATGCCTTTGTAACAGACAATATTGGTCAGCAGATTTTGTCGTTACTTGAAGAAAAAGCGGCAGAAGGAGTAGAAGTCCGTTTACTGTATGATGCCTTTGGCTCCAACGGAACAAAACCAAAGGACTTCAATAAACTAATTAAAAATGGCGGACACATTCACACATTTATTACTTCTCAACGTGCATTGCTCCGTTTTCGCCTAAACTATCATGATCACCGCAAAATTGTAGTGATCGATGGAAAAATCGGTTATATCGGTGGTTTCAATATCGCTGATCAATACGTCAACATAACCAAAAAATTTGGGTACTGGCGTGACACACATCTTCGAATCTATGGAGCCGCAGCATCGCTCTTGCAATTACGCTTTCTAACAGATTGGAATGTTTCAGTTCCTGAACAGAAAAAAGTCGGCTATCATCTTAATTACTTTTTCCAAAAAGAACCAGGGAAAGACTATAAACATGAAAATACATCTATTCAATTAGTGTCAAGTGGTCCGAACAATGAACGTGAGCAGATCAAGTTATCCTTCATTAAACTGATCACTTCAGCGAAAAAACGGATTTGGATCCAAACGCCCTATCTTGTACCTGATGAAAGTGTACTTGCAGCTTTAAAAATTGCAGCTGCCTCAGGTGTCGAAGTCAAGATCATGATTCCAAATAAACCAGATCACCCCTTCATCTATCGTGCTACTCAATATTATGCTAGACAATTGATCAAAGAGAATGTGCAGATCCTAGTGTATGAAAATGGATTTCTACACGCAAAGACACTGATCATGGATGATGAAATCTGTATGGTGGGCTCTGCCAATCAGGATATTCGTAGTTACCGTCTGAACTTTGAAACTAGTGCTGTCATTTATGATGCAGATTTCTTGAACCAATTAGCAGACCAATTTTTGGTTGATGAAGAAAAGTGTACACCGATGACAACTGAAACAGTCAAAGAAATGTCCAAGTGGTTATTGTTCAAACAACAAATTTCACGTTTGTTCTCACCAATTTTATAGTCTGGATAAGTTATCCCCAGTATTTTTTATCTAACACTCTTGGTTCTCATAGATCACGTATCAAAACGATCAGCTGTTCGTAAAAAAGTTGGCTACTCAAAAAAATAGGAAAACCTATTTTCAAAGTAGTCAACTTTTTTCTATTGGTTTATTTTCATTTTCGACCCAGATATATGTTAGAAATCTGCAGATTCCTTCAATGATCCCGCTGCCCAATGATTGATTGGTCCATATTTATGCCCTACGTTGATTTCTTCTCGTATCGCAACATTCACATATTCTTTCGCAAAACGAATAGCTTCCTCAACAGATTTTCCTTTAGCTAATTCTGCTGCAATACAAGCAGATAAAGAATCCCCTGTGCCGTTGATACGATCAGTAGGATAAAAAGGTGCACTTAACCAAAATGACTTTCCGGATTCAAGCAAGACATAATCTTTTACGTCTTTTTGGTCTGCATCCTTTAAATGATGCCCTTTGATCATGATATTTTTTGCCCCCATTTGTTGGAGTTTCTTTGCTGCTTGAACGTAATCTTCCTCTTCTAACAATGATCTGCCAATCAATTTTTCTGCTTCATAAAAATTAGGAGTCAAAACTGTTGCTAAAGGTAAAAGTTTGTCTTTCAAGCTTTGTAAAGCAGATTCCTCTAATAACAGATTGCCATGTTTGGTCATGATCACAGGATCAACGACTAAAGGACCGAAGTCATACTTTTGGTAATTCTCAACAACTGTTTCGATCAATGTAGAATCAGCTAACATTCCTGTTTTTGCTGCTTTTACTTGGTAATCTTCTGCAATCAATGCAAACTCTTTATCAATAAAGTCAGTTGGCAGCGTCACACTTGCGCCAATGCCATATGAGTTTCCTGCCACACAAGCAGTCATTACAGAGACACCATAAACTCCTCGAGTAAAAAACGTATGCATATCTGCTTGCATCCCGGCACTACCATCACTATCTGAACCAGCGATGGTCATTACTTGTAAATATTGTTCTTTCATCATGATCATTCCCTTCGTTCTTTTATCTATCATTTTTGATTGATTTTTTCTTTTGCAGTTACTATACCACTACTTTACTCCTACAATCAAATTTATTTGAAAATACTTTGTATTTAGCGTTTTCATACCAATGATAAAGAAATAGACACTAAAAAAAACTTTTAAGGAAAAGCAAGAAGCAATTCCTTAAAAGCATTATTATTAATTGACAATGTTATTTAATTACGAGCACATTACATGGTGCATGGTTTACTACATAGGAAGTTGTTGAACCAACTAACGCTCGTTCCACTGCATTTAACCCTGTCGCACCCATCACGATCAAATCGATTGGTTCTTTGGATTCATTGAAGTTTGCGATCAATGTTTTTGGATAACCATATAAAATATATGTCTCGATATCTATCAATCCTTTTTCAATTGCCAGATTTCGATGCTCATTCATTTGTTTTTCCGCTACTTCATCTAATTCTACTTGAAGATTTGGTGTCAGGAACCCAAAGTCACCGAAATAGTTGCCAGTTACTTCATTGACATACAAAATGTGCAAAGTTGCTTGATTTCTCTTAGCAGCTGCAATTGCCTCCATAAAAGCCTTTTCAGCTTTTTCCGAACCATCAATTGCAACTAAAATATTTTTATACGCATCTAACATTGTAAACGCCTCCTTACTTTAATTCTAGCACTATTGAGTGCCCATAACAAATATTTACTTGTATCATTTTTATATAAAAAAGGCCAGAATAGAAATGAACCTACCCTCAAGAAATAAGCCAAATTTCACGAAAATCATTTTTCAAATTTTTGAAGATGCATGTTTATTTTTTGAAGAGGTAATTTCTATTCCCGCCATTTATTAAAATTTCCTGCATACGAGAAACGCTTTTACTTCTGTCCTTGCTTCTTGTTATTAGAGGTTCGTTTCTAGAATCCGTTGTTCTTAGCCACTTCGCTGAACCAATGACCAGATTTCTTGATCATCCGTTTTCCATCTTGAGCAAGATCTACTGCAATAAAACCATAGCGATTCTTATATGCATTTGTCCATGACCAGTTATCCATGCACGTCCACATATGGTAACCGACACAATTTGTGCCTTCTTCGATTGCTTGATGAACATATTTTAGATGATCCATAATAAATTCGATGCGGTAATCATCTTCAATCACGCCGTTTTCATTGATAAAACGCTCTTCTCCTTCAACTCCCATACCATTTTCGGAAATATAGCATTTGATATTTCCATAATTTTCTCTAGTATTTGTCAAGATATCATAAATTCCTTTTTCATAGATTTCCCATCCACGATAAGGATTCATTTTTTTATTTGGCAGATCATAATTATCAAAATAATCATCTGGCATAGGACTATTTTTTGTATCCACTGGTGTTTCTTTCGCTTTGATCCGTCGTGGTTGGTAATAATTGATCCCTAATAGATCAACCGTATTTTCTCTGATTGTTTCCAGATCCCCTTCTTTTATCTCAGGTAATAAATCCAATTCTTTGACAATCTTGATCAAGTCTTGCGGAAACTTGCCTTTTACAGCGGGATCAAGGAACGAACGATTAAAGAAAGCATCCGCGATCTTTGCGGCTTTCACATCTTCTTCATTTGTTTCATCTCTCGGGTAGCTTGGTGTCAGATTTAAGATGATCCCGATTTCTCCATCTTGTCCCAATTGGTGATATGCCTTGATTGCTTTGGCGCTCGCCAGGTTCTCATGATAGCCAACTTGAATAGCCTCTTTCATATTGACATGATTTGGATAATGGAATTGATACAGGTACCCTCCTTCAACTGGAACGATCGGCTCATTGTGGGTAAACCATTTTTTTACAAGATCACCGAACAAGTCAAAACAAGTAGTCGCATAATCTACATATGCATCGACAGTTTTTCGGTCTAACCAACCACCATTTTTTTGAAGTGTCAGCGGCATATCAAAATGATAGAGATTCACAAAAGGTTCAATACCATTGTCTAATAGTTCTTTGAAGTACGCACGATAAAAAGCAACCGCAGTCTGATTTACTTCCCCAGTTCCATTTGGTAGTAGACGGCTCCATTGGATAGACGTCCGGAAAGTATTATGGCCTGTTTTCTTCATCAATTGTACGTCTTCACGGTATTTAGTATAAACCTGACTCGTTTTTTCCGGTCCAACTTGATTGAAAAACTTTTCTGGTTCTTGTTCATACCAGTAATCCCAAATATTCTCTCCTTTGTGATCGCCTTGGATCCTTCCTTCTGTTTGTGGACCGCTAGCTGCCGAACCCCACCAAAAATTCTCTGGAAATTTATACTTCGTCATTTTTTTGCCCTCGCTTATTTTCTTTTGATACCGTTATGATAACGAATACTAAAAAATAAATCAATACTTTTATAATAAATGACTAGACATTTAACGAAATACCAGTTATACTATTTTTTGTAATCGATTACAAAAAATAAATTTGAGGTGAAAATAATGAACGGTTTTATGGATAAACTTGCTCAGAAAATCATGCCTCTAGCAAATATGTTGGGGCGAAATCGTTACTTGACGGTTTTAAGAGACGCATTTATGCTGTCTTTTCCATTAACGATGTTTGGTTCTATCGTGGTAGTTATCAATAATCTTCCATTTTTCAGTGATAGCACGAAAGGAACTTTAACCACTCTATTTGGAAACGGTCAAAATGCAACAATGAGTATCATGTCTGTCTTTGTTACTTTTGGTATCGGCTATTATTTATCGAAATCCTATGACGTTGAAGGTATTTTTGGCGGAGCAGTTTCCTTTGCGAGCTTTTTGATTCTTACTCCTTTTGTCATGACTACACCTGGAGGCGAAGAGGTTTCTGGTGTCTTGTCGCTTGATCGACTTGGCGCTAAAGGGATGTTCATTGGTATGATTGCTGCATTTATTGCAGGTGAAATCTACTGCCGTATCACAAAACGCGGATGGCAGATCAAAATGCCTGACGGTGTACCACCAGCAGTATCAAAATCTTTTGCTGCTTTGATTCCAGCCGTTGTAACATTAACTGTTTTCTTAATTATCAACGCGATTATGACTGGTTTCTTTCATGCAAATCTTCATGATGTGGTTTATGAAGTAATCCAAAAACCATTGACTGGATTGGGAAGTAGCTTACCAGCTACATTGATTGCTTTGTTTTTTGTTCAATTCCTATGGTTCTTCGGACTTCATGGTCAAATCATCGTCAACTCTGTAATGGATCCGATCTGGAACACTTTGATGCTTGATAACCTTGAAGCTTATCAACAAGGGAAAGAATTGCCACACATCATCACTAAACCATTCATGGAAACTTTTACCGTTGGTATCGGTGGTTCAGGTATGACACTGGCTGTTGTCCTTTTGATGGCATTTGTTTTGAAGAAAAAACAATATCGTGATGTTGGTCGTCTTGCTCTAGCTCCCGGGATCTTCAATGTGAATGAACCTGTGATCTTTGGGTTACCAATCGTTTTAAACGCAACGATCTTGATTCCTTGGGTAATTGCACCACTGATCGTCACTACGTTCAACTACTTGATCATGGCAGCTGGGATCGTACCACCACCAACCGGGGTTTCGGTGCCTTGGACTGTTCCAATCATCGCAAGTGGTGTGCTAGCAACCAATTCTTGGTTAGGCGGGCTCCTTCAAGTTGTTGACTTCGTGATTGTAGCTTTCATTTGGTATCCGTTCCTTAAAATCTTGGATAAACAACCAGACTTAGATGTCTTGTAATAACTACTTTTACTACATTGAAAAGAGGTCGAGACAAAAGTCATTTAGGTTTGAGAAATTGGGGAGAAAAACGAACAATACATTTTTTGTATTGCTCGTTTTTTTAAATTTCCGAAAAATCAGACTTTTGGACACCGTTTATTCGAGAGTCTTTAGTAAAACTGATTTTCAAATTTTTCCCACAGCTTTTTAACTATCGACCTTCTTTTTCGATTACTTGTTGTCGAAAAACATATCTTTAGTTATACTCAATTGTGAGGTGAATAACGTGCCAAAATATGAAGAAATAGCCCATATATTAAGAGAACGGATTCGTTCAAAACAATACCCGCCTAATAGTTTTTTACCGAATCAAGTGGACTTGGTGAATGAATTCGGCGCCAGCCGCATGACGATCAAAAAAGCAATCAATATTCTAGCAATGGAAGGTTTACTTTACTCTCAAAGAGGTTCTGGGACAAAAATATTGAATCACCCTTTTATGGAAAAAGATACTTCTCCTGCCAATGAATACGAAGGTCTAAGCTATCAAATGCATAAACGCCATCGTTCTCTAACAAGTCAAGTGATCCATTTCGGCGTGGAATTTCCGAATGAATATATCCAGGAGCGCTTGATGGTCGATGCGGAACAACCCGTTTATAACATCCATCGCCTACGCATACTGGACAATGAACCTTACATTTTGGAACACACATTTATGCCTGTTAACTTAGTACCTGGTTTAAAAAGAGAACACTTGCTTTCTTCTATTTATGATTACTTGCATAAAGAATTGAATATTCACTTTGCTGGAGCCTATCGCGCAATCTCTGCAGATAAAAGCACCACTTTTGACCAAGAATATTTAAATTGTAGTGAAACCGATCCTGTACTGGAAGTCCAACAAGTCGTCTACTTAAAAGACGGCCAACCTATTGAATATTCTTCAAGTCGTAATCGGTTCGATGTTCGTAATTATTCTGTACTTGATGTCCGTTCTAATTAAAATCATATAGCCCTTGCAAGAAACAGCCGTTTCGTGTAAGGGACTTTTTTTATATCATTCAGCCAATAAAACACAAAGACAAAATAATTGCATTAACTCCCCTCTCCCACTATACTGTATCTATCATCATTCACTTACTTTTTGTAAGTCTACAGGAGGAAGCAGTATGGACACACAAATCAGAGGAATTCACCACGTTACAGCAATGACTTCTAGTGCCACAAAAATCTATCGTTTTTTTACTGACATTTTGAGTATGCGTTTAGTGAAAAAAACCGTCAATCAAGACGACATCGAAACTTATCATCTTTACTTCACAGATGAACATGGAGCACCAGGAACTGATATGACTTTTTTTGATTTTCCAAATCAGGCAAAAGGAAAAAAAGGTACTGATACGATTTCAAGAGCTTCTTTTAGAGTTCCAAACGATGAATCATTAACATTTTGGCTCGAACGATTTGAAAAATATGGTATCACACATTCTGAGATCAACGAACGCTTTTCTAAAAAGTATTTAGAGTTTGAAGATTTTGACAGTCAAGCATATCAACTGATCTCAGACGAAAATAACCACGGCGTCGCTTCTGGTATCCCATGGGAAAACAGTAACGTTCCATCAAAATATGGAATTACTGGATTAGGCCCTGTTTTTGTTCGGGTCAAAAACTTAGACCATATCCGCGTGATCCTAGAAAACATCTTAGGATTTAAAGAAACAGCTCATTCAGATGCTTTTTATCAATTTGAAGTAGGCGAAGGTGGTAATGGGGCTAGTATCATCATCGAACATCGGACTGATCTTCCAGACGCAATAGAAGGATTTGGCAATATCCATCACTTAGCTTTACGTGTCGCAGATAAAGAAGCGTTGGAACACTGGATTCGCTTGATCAATAAAGTTGATTTACCAAATTCAGGCTTTGTTGACCGCTTTTATTTCCAATCAGAATATTTCTTAGCCGCTTCTCACGTGTTATTCGAATTAGCTACAGATGGTCCTGGATTTTTTGGGGATGAACCAACTGAAACCGCAGGAGAAATATTGTCCTTACCACCTTTCTTAGAAGAGAAACGATCAGAGATAGAAGAATATGTTCGTCCATTCGATACTAGCGATGCCAATAAAAAACGTGAGTAACTATTTTCCATGAGTGAAAAAAGGAGGCACCCCGTGCACTATTTATTCGAAAAAGGTAGCCCTAATGGCAAAAAGTTACTCTTGCTTCATGGTACAGGTGGAGATGAATACTCTTTAATCGATATCGCCCACTTTTTAGCTCCCAATAGCACACTTCTCTCTTTTCGCGGTTCCATTAATGAAGACGGTATGAATCGTTTTTTCAAACGAAATGGATTGAATCAATTTGATTATGAAAGTTTAGAAGAAGAGTCAACAAACTTGCACGAAGAAATCAAAAAAATCAGTAAAAACGAACGAATCCCTTTGAGCGACTGGATCGTTGTCGGTTACTCAAACGGTGCAAATATTGCTGCGCATTTGATGTTAGAAAGTCAAACGGGTCTAAAAACAGGTCTCTTTTTCCATCCAATGTCATTAGGTAACCATCAGCAGTCCTTTTCATTGGCGGACAAAAAAATCTGGCTTTCCTACAGTGAAGACGATCCTATTGTCTCTTCCACAGCTATTTCTACTTTAATCAACGAACTTGAAACTCGTCATGCCCAACTTACGGTAACCAACACAAATACAGGACATCAATTGACAATGGAAGAGTTAAGCATTGCTAAAGAGTGGCTAGATAAAAATAGTTGATCCCTAGAATAGGGACTTACTAAGAATGATCCGCCAGAAGAAAAACAACTAACCCTGTTTTCTTCTGGCGGATTTTTTGATGTGAAGTCATTCCTTAATATTATTGGTCTGAACACTACAGAAAAGTTTAGTGGCTGGTACATTCGTACAAAAAAGTTGAAACAGATGTATTTCTCGGAGTTAAACACTTCTGGCCCAGCCTCGTCCAACTACTTTTTCTAGAAACAAAAAGAAAACCCAAACGTAAAACTACGTTTGGGTTAGGATACCGGCGGCCGGGGTCGAACCGGCACGATCGTGAGATCACTGGATTTTGAGTCCAGCGCGTCTGCCAATTCCGCCACGCCGGC